>CAVFIJ010000053.1:0-10442 GCA_963622405.1 Bacteroidaceae bacterium
ATTATAAATAAGTCTATTTTTTATATAAATAGTACCAAATTTAAGCTTATTTTCAGCAAAAATACCAAGTTCTTTCATATTATAATAACTTTTATTTATGTTTACTTTTCTTCCATTTTTACCAAGTATTATTGTATTATTATTTATTATTGCATCAGTTGCTTCTATTTTATATAAATTTGCTTTATTTTCTATCTCTTGCCTTAAATTATCAGCACTAACAGATACTGTATTTACTTCTTTTGAATACAAAATACTTCCTACAATTAAGGTTATAAGTCCAATAAATTCAAAAAAATGTTGCATTACATCACCTATAAAAGTATATGAAGAATAAAAGGTTTTATATCACTAAAAAAGTAGTATCACATATTATACTAGTAAGGGGGATGATTATGAAAAATTTAAGTACTTATATGCCATACTATGAAATGTCTTATCAAAGAAATAATGACCGAATTATTGGTGGAGGGTTTTTAGGTCCATTTATTTTAGGTGGTATAACAGGTGGTTTAGTTGCCCCATTTTTCTATGGTAATACATATGGAAATAATTATTATGGTAGACCTAATTATTATTATGGTGGCTATTACTATCCTACATATTATCCATATAAATAACAAAAAAACTATAAATTCTATAGTTTTTTTATATGTTTTCTTTTATATATTTTAATATTTCCTCTTCTGTTTTTGTAAAATCATCATAATTCACATTAAACCATTTTAGTTTCATTTGATTATTAAACCATGTATATTGTCTTTTAGCATATCTTCTACTTCTTTGTTTAATAAGTTTTATAGCGGCTTCTTTAGATATATTACCATCAAAATATTCAAATAATTCTTTATAACCAATAGGAGTCATAACAGCTTTTGTTCTAATGCCTGTATTATAAATATCATTTGCTTCTTTTATAAGTCCTTCTTCTATCATTTTATCTACTCTTTTATTAATTTTATAATATAAAATATCTCTGTCAGTAGTAAGTCCTATAAATAAAGCATCATATAATAAAATATCATTTTTTTCTTTTTCACTATAAGGTTTGTTGCTTATGTTTATATAATTTAAGGCATTAATTATTCTTACTCTATTATTTAAATGTATAGTTGTATTAGGGTCTTTTTCTTTTAACATTGCATATAATTCATCATTACTATAGCCCTCATACAATTCTTTTGCTTTATTCGGAAATTTATAATCATATAAAGCAGCCTTAATATATAAACCAGTTCCACCTACTAATATAGGGGTTTTACCTCTAGATATAATGTCATCTATAGCTTTTCTTGCATCTTTTTGATAGTCAAATACAGTATAATCTTTAGTAATATCTAGCATATCAAAAAGATGATGTTTTATATTTTCTTTATCTTTTACTTTATTAGTTGCGATTGCTAATCCTTTATAAATTTGTGTACTATCAGCATTTATGACCTCACCGTTTAATTTATGAGCAAGAAATAAACTAAGTTCTGTTTTACCAACACCTGTTGGTCCTGCGATTACAACTATCATATATCACCTACTTTATAAACATTGAATCTCCAAAGGAAAAAAATCTATATTTTTTTTCTACTGCTTCATTATATGCTTTCATAATATTTTCTTTACCAGCAAGAGCACTTACAAGCATAATAAGTGTTGATTTTGGTAAATGAAAGTTAGTTATTAATCTATCTATGGCTTTAAACTCATATCCAGGGTATATAAATATATCTGTATTACCAGAACATTTTTTAAAAGTACCATATTTATTCATAATTGTTTCAAGAGTTCTAGTAGTTGTTGTCCCTACACTAATAATTTTTTTACCATTTTCTTTTGTTTTATTTAATAAATCAGCCGTTTTACTATTCATTTCATAGTATTCACTATGCATTTTATGATTCTTTATATCAGATACTTCTACAGGTCTAAATGTTCCAAGGCCAACATGAAGTGTAATATAAGCTATATTAATTCCTTTATTTTTTATTTTATTTAATAATTCTTCTGTAAAATGTAGTCCGGCAGTTGGAGCAGCAGCACTACCAATATTTTTTGCATAAACTGTTTGATATCTATCTTTATCTTTAAGTTTTTCATGAATATAAGGAGGAAGAGGCATTTCTCCTAGTTTATCTAATATTTCATATAATATACCATCATATATTAATTTATAATGTTTTATACCATCATCTAAGGATGAGGTACATACTGCTTTTAAAAGACCATTTCCAAAATTTATAACTGTACCTTCTTTTATTCTTTTTGCAGGTTTTGTTAAACATTCCCACTGTCCTTTATTTATTTCTTTTAATAAAAGTAATTCAATAACAGCACCTGTTTCTTCTTTAATACCTATTATTCTAGCGGGTATTACTTTAGTATCATTAAGAACTAATGTATCTCCTTTATCTAAATAATCAATAATATCACCAAAATGTTTATGAGAAATATTACCGTTTTCTTTATCTAAAACTAAAAGTTTTGAAGCATCTCTTTTATCAAGGGGAGTTTGGGCTATTAATTCTTTAGGTAAATAAAAATCAAAGTCATCAGTTTTCATTGTTCTGCCTCCATATTTAAATGTTTATATGCTTTTTCAGTTACAATTCTACCTCTTGATGTTCTTTTTAAAAATCCATTTTGAAGAAGATATGGTTCATAAACATCTTCAATAGTTGTAACTTCTTCTCCAATAGAAGAAGCAAGGGCATCTATTCCAACAGGACCACCATTAAATTTTTCAATTATAGATTTTAATAAGTTATAGTCGGTATCATCAAGTCCATATTCATCTACTTTCAATTTATCGAGCGCTATTTTGGTAATTTTAAGGTCAATAACTCCACTACCTAATACTAAAGCATAATCTCTAACTCTTTTTAATAATCTGTTAGCAATTCTTGGTGTTCCTCTACTTCTTTTAGCAAGTTCTAAAGCGGCATCTTCTTCAATAGAACAATCTAAAACTTTAGCAGTTCTTTTTATTATAGTTTTAAGTTCTTCTTCTGTATAAAAATGTAGTTTTGAAGTTATACCAAACCTATCTCTTAAAGGGCCTGTTATATCCCCTGCTCTTGTTGTAGCACCAACTAGAGTAAAAGGTGGAAGGTCTATTTTAATACTTCTACTTGATGAATCATTACCAACGATTATATCTAAAGTAAAATCTTCCATAGCTGAATATAATATTTCTTCTACAAATCTAGGCATTCTATGGATTTCATCTATAAATAAAACATCTCCAGGTTCTAGAGTAGATAAGACAGCTGCTAAATCACCAGATTTTTCAATAGCAGGACCACTAGTTGTTTTTATATTACTTCCTAGTTCTGTTGCGATTATATAAGCAAGAGTGGTTTTCCCAAGCCCAGGAGGACCATATAATAATACATGATCTAAAGGTTCTTCACGCATTTTAGCAGCTTTAATAAAAATATCAATATTTTCTTTTACTTCTTCCTGACCAATATATTCATCAATAGTTTTAGGTCTTATTGTTCCTTCATATTTATCTTCTTCTAGTTTATCATTTGTTATTATTCTATCCATTAATTAACCTCCTATTTAAGTAAACATTTTAAAGCTTCTTTTATTTGCATTTCTACTTCAAGATTAGGGTCTATTTGTTTTGCAATTCTATTTATATCATTATTTTTATAGCCAAGGCTTTTTAAGGCTTCTTTTAATTCTGTAAGTTCATCATTTATAGCATCTGCATTGTTAACAAGTTTACCTTTTAAATCTAAAATAATTTGTCTTGCAACTTTATCTCCTATTTTAGGAAATTTTTTTAAATATATAATATTTTCTCTTTCAATAGCATCTATTATACCACTGACATTTCCACTAGTAAACATAGGTAGAGCCATCTTACAGCCAAGTCCTTTTACACCAATTAATTTTAAAAATAAATCCTTTTCTTCTTTTGTTTTAAAACCATATAAAGTATTTTCATCTTCTCTAATATACTGATATAAATATATTTTATAATCACTATTTATATCAAATGAATAAGGATTAGGTGTATATATTTCATAACCAATATTATTATTTTCAAGTACTATATAGTTACTTTCAATATCTGTTACTATACCTTTTATATAATTGAACATTATATTACCTCCAATACTTTTTTAGCATACTATACAAAATAAGTGAATGTCAACTAGTTTAGCAAAAAGAACTAATGAATTAATCCATTAGTTCTTGTTCAAGTGCTTCTAAAGGTTCTTCTTTTAATAGTTCATTTTCTAAACTATATTCAGCTTCACGATATTGTTTAGCTCCTGTTCCAGCAGGAATAAGTTTACCCATTATAACATTTTCTTTTAATCCTGTAAGGTAATCTACTTTTCCGTGAACTGCAGCATCTGTTAGTATTCTTGTTGTCTCTTGGAATGATGCGGCAGATAAGAATGATTCTGTTTCAAGTGAAGCTTTTGTAACTCCAAGTAATACTGGCTTACCAGTAGATGGTCTTTTACCTTCTAATATTAATTTTTTGTTTTCAGCTGTAAATTTATTAATATCTATCATAGTTCCTGGTAAGAATAAAGAATCTCCAGAATCAACTATTCTTATTTTAGATATCATTCTCTTAGCAATAACTTCAATATGTTTATCAGCAACTTCAACACCTTGTGAACGATATACTTTTTGTTCTTCAGAAAGTATATATTGCTGTACAGTTATAGGATCGGTTACAACTAATAATTCTTTAGGGTTAATAGCACCTTTAGTAAGTTTTTCACCTGCTTTTACTTCTTGCCCTTCTGAAACTATTACTTCAACACCGTAATTAGTAGAGTGTTCTTTTGTTTCAACATCATTTTTAACTGATATTTTAAAGTGTCCACCTTCGTCTACTATTTTAGTAACAACACCATTAATTTCAGATATTGTTGCTTTACCTTTTGGATTACGTGCTTCGAATAATTCTTCAACACGTGGAAGACCTTGAGTAATATCTTCTCCGCCTGCGACTCCACCTGTATTAAAGTTTTTCATAGTAAGCTGTGTTCCGGGTTCACCTATTGACTGTGCAGCCATAATACCTACAGCTTCACCAATTTCAACTTCGGCACCTGTTGCAAGATTACGACCATAACATTTTTTACAAACACCATGATCAGTTTTACATGTTAAAACTGTTCTAATAGGAACTTTGGTAATACCTGCTTTTATTATTTTTTCGGCAATAGCTTCTGTTATATATGTATCTTTATCATACATAACTTCTTTTGTTTTAGGATTTATTATTTTTTTATTAGTATATCTACCAATAATTCTTTCTTCTAATGGTTCAATTAAAGTTCCATCAGTGTTTAAGATTTCTGATACAACTAAACCTTGATCAGTACCACAATCTTCTTCTTTAACTATTACATCTTGTACTACATCAACAAGTCTTCTTGTTAAATATCCAGCATCTGCGGTTTTAAGTGCTGTATCAACTGCTCCTTTACGAGTACCATGAGTTGATGTGAAGAATTCTGATACTGTAACTCCTTCTGAAAATGAAGATAATATAGGTATTTCTACATAATCACCTGTTGGTTTATTCATAATACCACGCATACCAGCAAGCTGACCATATTCTTTAATAGAACCACGGGCTTTAGAGTCAATCATCATACTAATTGATGAATCAGGGTTATCTTTAAGCCATTTTTCTAGGTCGCTATAAACATCGTCTTTAGCTTTAAACCAAGTATCTATTACTCTATCATATCTTTCTTTATCTGTAATTAAACCTCTTCTATATTGTTTATTTATAGCATCAACTCTATTTTGAGCTTTTTCAATTACTTCTGCCTTTATTTTTGATTCTTCAACATCCGCTATTGAAAAACTAATTCCAGATAATGTTGAGTATTTAAAACCTAAATCTTTTATAGCATCAAGCATAACAGATGTTTCTGTTGTTTGATAACGTTTATATATTTGATCAATTAAATTTCCAAGAGCACTTTTATTTAAAGCTTTTGTAAGAGGCATTGCTTTAATAGCTTCTTTTAAGTTTACACCTCTATCTATAAAATATTTAGCAGGTGTTATATTTTTAACATTTTCATCACTACCATCATTAATATATTGGAAAGTATCTGGGAAAACATCATTAAAGATTATTTTACCAGGTGTAGTCATTAAATATTTATTAATATATTCATCTGGGAATATTTTATGTTTAAATGAATTTACCGGTATAGCAATTCTTGTATGTAAAGTTATTTCGCCTCTTTGATAAGCCATAATTGCATCATTAGGGTTTCTAAATGCTCTACCTTCACCTTCTAGTCCTGCTTTTTCTTGAGTTAAGTAATAATTACCTAGTACCATATCCTGTGATGGAGTGGTTATAGGTGCACCATTTTTTGGAGATAGTATATTATTTGCTCCAAGCATTAATATTCTAGCTTCAGCCTGTGCTTCAGCACTTATTGGTACATGCACAGCCATTTGGTCGCCATCAAAGTCAGCATTAAATGCAGTACATACAAGAGGATGTAATCTTATTGCTTTACCTTCAATTAATTTTGGTTCAAATGCTTGAATACCAAGTCTATGTAAAGTAGGTGCTCTATTAAGTAATACTGGATGTTCTTTGATTTTCTCTTCAACTACATCCCATACTCTTTCATCTTGATTTTCAATCATTCTTTTAGCAGCTTTTATATTAGCCGCAATTTCTTTTGAACATAATCCTTCAATTACATGTGGTTTAAATAATTCAAGAGCCATTTCTTTTGGTATACCACACTCATACATTTTAAGTGATGGTCCAACTACAATAACAGAACGACCTGAGTAATCTACACGTTTACCAAGTAAGTTTTGACGGAATCTTCCTTGTTTTCCTTTAAGCATACTTGATAATGATTTTAAAGGTCTATTACCAGGTCCAGTAATATTTTTACCACGCCATTATCAAATAGAGCATCAACAGCTTCTTGTAACATTCTTTTTTCGTTTTGAATGATTATTGATGGAGCATTTAATTCAATTAATTTCTTTAATCTATTATTACGATTAATTACTCTTCTATATAAATCATTCAAATCAGATGTTGCGAATCTACCACCATCTAGTTGAATCATTGGTCTTAACTCTGGAGGTATTACAGGAAGTGCATCTAATATCATCCATTCAGGTCTATTTCCTGATTCTAAAAAGGCATCTAGAACATCTAATCTTTTTATTAATCTAATTCTTTTTTGACTAGTTGTATCTTTAATTTCTTCTATTTTTTCTTTTATCTCTGCGACTTCTTTTTCTAAGTCAACTTTTTCTAATAGTTCTTTTATAGCCTCTGCACCCATGCCTGCTCTAAAAGAATTTCCATATTTTTCTACATAAGTACGATATTCTTTATCTGAAATTGTTTGTTTATACTCTAAAGGAGTATCTCCTTTATCAAGGACAACATAAGAGACAAAATATAATACTTCTTCAAGTTCTCTTGGAGACATATCAAGTATAAGAGCCATTCTAGATGGTACTCCTTTAAAGAACCAGATGTGAGATACTGGAGTAGCAAGTTCAATGTGTCCCATACGTTCACGACGTACTTTTGCTTTAGTAACTTCTACTCCACATCTATCACAAATTATGTTTTTATATCTTAATCTTTTATATTTACCACAAGCACATTCAAAATCTTTTGTTGGTCCAAATATTCTTTCACAAAATAAGCCATCTTTTTCGGGTTTTAATGTACGATAATTCATAGTCTCAGCTTTTTTTACTTCACCATATGACCATGAACGAATTTTTTCTGGTGAGGCGATTGCTATTCTAATGCCTTCAAAACTATTTGCATCCATTAATTCTCATCCCCTTCCAGATTATTTTCAGTCTCATCATCTATTAAATCTTCTTCATTTGTTTCTTCTAAAGATTCTTGTGCATCTTCTTTCTTTTCATCTAACTCATTTAATAGTTCATTATTTTGTTTTTGAGTGTTTTCTTTAGATTCAATAATTTCTTTTTCTAAATCTGTTGTTGTTACATATGAATCTTTTTCATTTTCTTCAAGTTCTTTTAGTTCAATAAATTTACCATCTTTATTTAAAACAGTAATATCAAGTCCAAGTGCTTGGAATTCTTTAATTACAACTCTAAAGCTTTCTGGAACACTTGACTCTGGAAGTTCTTCTCCTTTAACAAGTGCTTCATAAACTTTTACACGGCCTATTACATCATCTGATTTAATAGTCATCATTTCTTGTAAAATATGAGCAGCACCATAAGCATATAATGCCCAAACTTCCATTTCACCAAATCTTTGACCACCAAACTGAGCTTTGCCACCTAGAGGTTGCTGAGTAACTAAAGAGTATGGTCCTGTTGAACGAGCATGAAGTTTATCATCAACCATATGGTCAAGTTTAATCATATACATAACGCCTACTGCAACACGATGATCAAATGGTAGACCAGTTCTTCCATCATATAAAGTCATTTTACCATCTTTTGGAAGTCCAGCTTCATCTAATGCCTCAATTATTTCATTTCTTGTTGCACCATCAAATACTGGAGTTGCTACATGGATATTTAAATTTTTAGCGGCCATTCCTAAATGCAATTCTAAAATTTGACCGATATTCATACGTGATGGTACTCCAAGTGGATTTAATAATATATCTACTGTTCTACCATCTTCCATGTATGGCATATCTTCTTCAGGAAGCACTAATGATATAACACCTTTATTTCCGTGACGTCCTGCCATTTTATCTCCAACAGATATTTTACGTTTTTGAGCAATATAAACTCTTATTTTTTTACTTACACCAGCAGGTAGTTCATCGCCATTTTCTTTTGATAGAATCTTTATATCATGAACAATACCTCCAGCACCGTGCTGTACTCTAAGAGATGTATCTCTAACTTCTCTTGTTTTTTCGCCAAATATTGCATGAAGTAATTTTTCTTCTGAAGTAAGTTCAGCCATTCCTTTTGGTGTAACTTTACCTACTAATATATCATCATCTTTGACTTCAGTACCTATTCTAATTATTCCATTTTCATCTAGGTTCTTTTTAGCCTCTTCACCAACATTAGGTATATCACGCGTAAATTCTTCTGTTCCAAGTTTTGTATCACGGCATTCAATTTCATAATCTTTAATATGAATTGAAGTATAGACATCATTTTTAACTAATCTTTCATTTAATACAACAGCATCTTCATAGTTATATCCGTCAAAGTTAACAAATGCAACTAAGACATTTTTACCAAGGGCCATTTCTCCCTCATCAGTACTAGGTCCATCTGCAATAACCATATCTTTAGTTATTTGATCGCCTTTTCTTACTATTGGTACTTGATGGTAACAAGTATTCATATTACTGCCTGTAAAGCCATCTAAATAGTATGTATCTGTGCCTTTAGCGTTATTAACAATAATCTTTTTAGCATCAACATATGAAACAATACCATCTGCTTTAGCAAGTAAAACTGCTCCTGAATCTCTAGCTGCGATTGCCTCAACACCAGTACCAACAAGTGGTGCTTCTGCTTTTAAAAGAGGTATAGCTTGTCTTTGCATGTTTGCACCCATTAGTGCACGTTTACCATCATCATGTTCAAGGAAAGGTATTCCACTTGTTGTTATTGAAATAACTTGTTGTGGTGATACATCCATATAATCTATTTTATCTTTTGAAACCATTATAGTATCTGTTTGATATCTAACAGTTTCACGGTCATTTACTATTTCACCATCTTCATTTATTTTAATAGTCGCAGGTGCAATATAGTATTCTTCTTCTTCATCTGCAGTCATATATCTAATTTCATCAGTAATATGACTATTAACAACTTTTCTATATGGAGTCATAATAAAGCCATATTCATCAATTTTAGCATAAGATGCAAGTGAAGTAATAAGTCCTATATTAGGTCCTTCTGGAGACTCTACTGGACATAATCTTCCATAGTGTGATGGATTAACGTCACGAACTTCCATTCCAGCTCTATCTCTAGATAGTCCTCCTGGTCCTAATGAAGATAATCTTCTTTTATTTGTAAGTTCAGAAATAGGGTTTATTTGATCCATAAATTGTGATAATTGTGATGAACCAAAAAACTCTTTTATAGCTGCTGTAAGTGGTCTTATGTTGATTAAAGTTTTAGGAGTAACTTCATTTATATCTTGAGTACTCATTCTATCTCTAATCATTCTTTCTATTCTGCCAATACCAATTCTAAATTGATTTTGTAATAGTTCTCCCACTTGTTTTACACGTCTATTTGATAAATGATCTATTTCATCAAAAGAACCAATACCTTCAAGTAAATTCAAGTAATAAGATACTGATGCATAAATATCAGAAATAGTAAGTCTTTTAATATCAGTTTCCATATCATTACCAATAATATTTACAACTTTATTTTTATCTTTTTTAGAATATACTTTTATAATTTGAACTGTATCGTAAGTATCT
>CAVFIJ010000054.1:0-3516 GCA_963622405.1 Bacteroidaceae bacterium
ATATTATTAGGATATACATTTTTTACTAAAAAAAGAAATAATATAGATGATTCTAACATAAAAAAAATATTAATTTTATTTTTTATTAATTTTTGTCTTTTTTCTATTTGTTTAGTGATGGATAAAAGTGATGATACTAGTTATAATAATAACAAATATTTTTATAGTTATATAAAGAAAGTTAAATTTTACGGAGATAATAAGGTTATTATTGTAGGAGATTCTAGAATGTCTTTAATCGCAAGTAATAATAATTTAGATATTCCAAATAGTTTTAATTTTATTGCAAAAAGTGGTGCGAGCTATGAATGGTTTGAAAATGAAGCTTTAAAATCTATAAAAGAAACTTTAGATAATTCAAAAGATGATATCCATTATCATGTTGTACTTAATATGGGAGTTAATGATCTTACCTTTGGTAATGCAGGAGTTTTAATTTTTGAAAAATATTATGACGCATATGAAAAATTAGCAAGCGAATATGAAAACGTTAATTTTTATATACTTTCTATTAATCCAGTTATAGATAATTTGATTGAAAAAAAATGGCATGGTAATAATAATGTATCTTATATGATTAAAAAATATAATTCTATTTTAAAAAATAGAGTTAACAAATCTACTTTAGAAAATATATATTTTTGTGATTCATATAATAATATTGAATTTAAAACTTTAGATGGACTTCATTATAGTACTGAGACAAATAAAAAAATCATAAATTATATTAGTAATAAATGTGTTATTTATAAGTAGCCTAAAAATTCTATATTTATGGAATTTTTTTTTCTTTTTTGATATACTTATTATAGCAGAGGTGTGTTCGTGTGAAAAATAAGTACATTATTTTTATTTGTTTATTTGTATTTAGTTTTATTTTTGGTATTTTACCTGCTAGTGCTAGCACACTAAGTGATGGTATTTATGAGATTCAAAGTGCTTTAGATTCATCTATGTATGTTGATTTGTATGCTGGAAACACTAAAAATGGTTCTAATATTCAGTTATATAAGGGTAATCATCAGGAGAATCAAAGATGGTATATTAAGTCAGTTAGTGATGGATATTATACAATAACAAGTTATAAAAATAATAATTATTCTTTTGATATATATGGTGCGAGGACTATAACCGCCGGTTCTAATGTTCAGCTATATAACTTTAATAATGGCGATAATCAAAAATGGTTAATTAAAGAAACAAGTGATGGATATTATAATATTATTTCAAAAGTTAATAATTTATATTTAGATGTTGCGAATTCTGGAACTATAAATTGTACTAATATAATAGTTTGGACTGGAAATGGTGGGAATAATCAAAAATTTAAACTAGTAAATGTTACTAATAACTATGATGTCGTTTTTCCTAAAAAAACAATAGAAGATGGAAATTATTTTATTAGTAGTCTTTTAGATAATAATAAAAATTTAAATATTAGTGGTAATATTAAGAATGAGGCTAATGTCAATATTTCTTCTTCAAAAAATACTTTAAGACAAATTTGGAATGTTAAATATTTAGGTAATGGTTATTATTCTATATTAAGTGCTTATAATAATAATTATTCTTTAGACTTATATGGTGCGAAGACTATAACAAAAGGGACAAATGTTCAAATATATAATTCAAATAACGGTAATAACCAAAAGTGGGTAATTAAGGATGCAGGTGATGGCTGCTATTATATTGTTTCTAAAACAAAAAATTTATATTTAGATATATATAATAATCAAACTAAAGATGGTACAAATGTAGAAGTATGGAGTGCAAATGCAGGAAAAAACCAAAAATTTAAATTTATAGACGCTAATGAAGCATTAAATAATTTAAATGATTATGAAAATGTAAAACCTAGTAAATCTATAGAAGATGGTAATTATATTATAACTTCATCTTCTGATGGTAATCTTGCTGTTAGTATTGATGGTAACTTTAATAATTCTTCTAATGTTAAGTTACTAAATAAAAATAATTCTTTAAAACAAATTTGGACTATTAAATATTTAAGTGATGGCTATTACTCTATAACTAGCCTTTATAATAGTAATTATTCTTTAGATATATATGGTGCAAAAGCTATAACAAAAGGCACGAATGTTCAAATATATAATTCAAATAATGGAGATAATCAAAAGTGGATTATTAAAAAAACTTATGATGGCTACTATTATGTTGTATCTAAAAATAATTGGTTTTTAAATTATGAATCAAATAATAATATTGATGTAAATAATGGAGATGGAAGTTATAACGAGAAGTTTTCATTTGAAAAAACAAATGTAACTAAGGCTAGTAGTGATTACTATGCTATTAATAATTCTAATAATGAAGATATGGGCCTTAATGTATATGGTAGATATAAAGATAATGGTACTAAAGTACAATTATATAAAACCTCTAATAGTGTAAATGAGCTTTGGAAATTTAACTTTACTACAGATGGCTTTTATATCATTAGTAGTGCTTTAAACCCTAAATTGGTATTAGACGTAAATGGGGGATTAAGTGCTAATGGTACTGATGTAAATATCTTTAGACAAAATAACGGAGATAATCAAAAGTGGATTTTAATAAGTAATGAAGATGGTACTTATAGTTTTATATCTAAAACTTCATCTAAATATTTAACAACTACTTCATATAATAGTGGTTCTAAATTAACTATTAATTCTTTAAACAATAATCTTTATCAAAAATTTAAATTAAATAAATATAGTGAGAAAAAAAGATATAATGGTATTGATATTTCCTACTGGCAATCTGTTAATAAAGAAATTGATTGGAGCACACTTTCTAAATCTGGTGTTGACTTTGTTATTGTAAGAGCTGGATTTGGTGATGATGAAAGTAGTCAAGATGATAAGAGATTTATTGATAATGTTTCTTACCTTGAGAAATATAATATTCCATATGCCGTTTATATATATTCATATGCTAATAAAGAAACTGGCAGCAGTAGTGCAGTAAGTGAAGCAAATCATGTAATTAGACTACTAAAGCAAATAAAGCAAATGGGATATAGTCCAAATTTAAATGCCCAAGTATTTTATGATATGGAAGATAAGAGTGTTATCTCAGCTGGAAAAAATACACTTACTAATGTAGCTTTTAAATTTTGCTCTCTTATAAATCAAAATGGATATAGCTGCGGGATATATGCAAATACTAATTGGTTTACAAAATACTTAGATGTAAATAAAATAAAAAAGAGTTATAAAATATGGCTTGCGAATTATCCAGCTGGTACTTTTAATTTTTCAACTATAACAGGCATAAATCCTAATTATGGAAGTTCTGGTCTTACTTCATTTAATTATTGGCAATTTTGTTCAGATGGGACTATAAATGGAATAGATGGATATATTGATTTAGACATAGGTTATGATATTTTTGATTAAAAAACCCATATTTAGCTTGTTTTTGTTCTAGTAGGGCTTGACAAACATAAAATAAATATATATAATCCTGAATTTGACAGTTTTGAGGAAAAAAGCTTTGCAATCCCTTTATTTA
>CAVFIJ010000055.1:0-9511 GCA_963622405.1 Bacteroidaceae bacterium
CTATTATGCAAAAACATATAAATTTATTTATTATAAATATTGCACAAAATATACCAACACTAGTCATTATTCTTAATAAATACAAAACTAAATCTACAAATATATCTGCTATCATAGTTGTATCTGTATTAAGACGCTGAATAAATACACCAGAACCGTGTTTATTTAATGTTTGTGTATTGATTTTTAATATTTCACTACCTAATTCAGTTTGAATTTTTATAAATGCTTCTCTATATATTATTTGCATATTTTTAGAACAAAAATAATGAATAAAATTACGCAATATTTCAACACAGAATACACAAATTCCTACTACCAATAAACTTATAAGTTCACTATTTGTTAAATGAATTATAATTTTAGCACTTAATATTGGAACAATAACACTTATTATCACTAAAAATAAATTTAATATTACATAGGTTATAATTCTTTTCTTTTGATCTTTTGCATATTTCCATGCAAATTTTAAATTTTTTATTGTTTCTTTCACTTTATCACTCCTCAATTTGACAATTTTTTCATTGTATTATATAGTTGTATTAGCTGGAGGGGGTTTTATGGATAACATTTTAGTACAAGATATATGTTCATATTTGGTAGAAAATATAGATAGAAATGTTAGTTTAGATGAATTAGAAGTGGTTTTTCATTACGATAAATTTTATTTAAGTAGAAGATTTAAAGAATATACTGGTCTTACTACAGTATCATTTATAAATGAATGCCGAATATATAATTCTATAGACCCATTAATTTTTACAAAAGAAACAATTCTTTCTATTGCTCTTAATAATCATTTTAATGGACTAGAACAATATTCTAATAAATTTAAAAATGTTATAGGCACATCACCTTCTAATTTTAGAAATTTGTTTACATCTCTTACTTCTTTAGCATGCAAAACAAATGACAAAGAACAACTTAATCTACTTAAAGAAAGCCTTGAGCAAATAAACGAATATAAAAATTATCTTATGAATATAAATGGGGATTTAACTTCTCCTGATATAATGCCTACAGAAAAACCTAAAGTCAAAAAGCATGAAATAATTAATAGGAAAGCTGCATAATATGTAGTTTTTTTTAAGTAATAATTTTATCTATAACACCAAACTTTAAAGCTTCACTACTATCTAGATAATAATCTTTTGTTAATTTTTTTTCTATATCTTCTTTTGCAAAACAACTATTTTGAACAATTATATTTTGTAAAATATCATTAGCCTTTTCAGCCTCTTTGGTATGTAATAAAATATCACTTAACTTACCCCCAGTATCGGTAGATATTTCATGAAGCATAACTTTACCATGAGGTAATATTTTTCTTTTACCTTTAGTACCAGACATAAGTATAATTGCTGCCATAGAAGCAGATAATCCAATACTTATAGTTGAAACATCAGATTTTATATAATTAATAGTATCATATATCATAAGACCACATGTAACACAACCACCTGGTGAATTTATATAAATTGTTATATCATCATTATTTAAAGAATCTAAATAAAGAAGTTTCGCAACTATTTCACTTGCTGTAGTTTCGTTTATCTCACCTTTAATAAATATAATTCTGTTTTCTATAAGTTTATCATATACGCTATTTATAAAAGCACTATTCAAAGTAACCACCTCTTTTCCTTTTTAATGTCTTAGACATAACATTATTTACAGCATCATTTGTTATTATTAATAATTCATCTTCATTCTTATTATCATAATTTAATGAAGCGTGTTCTAATAATATTTCGTTATATAAATTATCAATCATACGACCATTACCAAAGTTTTTTTCATTCTTTTTTACTTCGACAATACTTTTTATATTTTCATAAGCTTCTTCCGTAATTTTAAAATTTGACTGTACTAATTTAGATTTAAATATTTGAAGAAGTTCTTCTATATCATAATCATTAAAGTCAATATGATAACCGATTCTTGATTTTATGCCTGGATTTAAATCCATAAATTTATCCATTTCTTTTGAGTAACCAGAAAATATAAATACTGTTTCTTTTATTTCCATTTCTTTTATAATTTCTATCAATGCTTCAGGTGCGAAACTATGATCTCCTTCCTCATGAACAAATCCATAAGCTTCATCTATAAAAATAACTCCACCTTTATATTTTTCTATTTGTTTTTTAGCTTTAACTGCTGTTTGACCTACATACTCACCAATAAAATCTCTTGGAGTAGTTTCTACAAATGTACTATTTTCAAGGTAACCTAAACCATATAAAAGATGTGAAATAATTCTGGCGACAGTTGTTTTACCTGTACCTGGATTACCTTTAAAAATCATGTTTAAATTGATTTTATCCATATTAGACTTATCAGAAACTCTTTTATAAAATTTTAAATAATTAGTTAGTTTTTCTACTTCTTTTTTTACTTCTTTTAAACCTATTAAATCATTTAATTTTTCAAGATAAAATTCTAATTCTAACTCTTGATTTTCTTCCTCATTTACATCTATAGAATCGTTTTTAATTTCACTATTCATAATTATCCCCCTTTACTTAAAAAAACCTTGTTGCAGTTTAAGTATAGCATATAGCCTACCAGATAATTTAATAGATATTGACTTTTTATAACACACAAAAAACAAGAATAATATCTTGTTTTAATATCTACCACACTTACTTCCCCACGAATCTATTAATCTTTTATTTCGGTAAATATTTAAAATTTCACAATTATTAGAACACTTATTACATTCATGGGCTTTAGTATCAAATGATACTTTATCAAGCTCTAAATTATATGTTTTACCAATTTTATTTTTTTTAGCCAGCAGGGCAATTCCAATTGCTCCTAAAAGATGACTATTTTCATCTACTATTATTTTTTCTTTTAAAACTTCCTCAAAATATTTAACAACACCTTCGTTTTTTGAAACACCTCCTTGAAATATTATTGGAGCCTCTATTTTTTTGCCTTTACCAACATTATTTAAATAATTTAAAACAACACTTTTACAAAGTCCTGCGATTATATCTTCTTTAGGATAACCTATTTGTGCTTTATGTACAAGATCAGATTCAGCAAAAACGGTACATCTTGCCGCTATAGGTGCTGGATTTTTAGATTTAAGTGCATACTTACTAAATTCTTTCACATCCATTCCTAAACGTTTTGCTTGACTAGATAAAAAAGCTCCAGTACCTGCTGCACAAAGGGTATTCATAGCATAATTTGTTATTATTCCATTTTTTAATAAAATTATTTTAGAATCTTGACCTCCTATTTCTAGTATTGTTCTAACATTTGGATAAAAGGTTAATGTTCCAACAGAATGGGCTGTTATTTCATTTTTAACTATATTTGCATTTAAAAGAAGACCAATTAATTTTCTAGCACTACCTGTAGTTCCAATACCTTTAACAATATAATCCTTAGGTAATTTCTTTTTAAGCATTTTTATTAATTTTCTTACAGCATTTACAGGATTACCCTCTGTCCATATATAAGCAGATACAATAATATTATTATTATCATCAATAATAACCCCTTTTGTAGATATAGAACCTATATCTACTCCTAAATATGAATTTTTCATTTCATTTTCCTCATTTCTAACATATCACAAAATGCTTCTAAGCGTGATATTATTCCTTCGCTTCCTTTTTGAGTGTCAAACGTTAAAAAAAGTACTGGTACATTATATTGATCTGCGATTTTACTTATTACTTGCATTGCACCTATTTCTGGCGTACAAAATGATGATTTAATATGAATAATACCGTCATATCCTTTTTCACATAAGTATTTTGTTCTACTTATATTATCAGCGGCATCTGCACCCATTTTATATTTAATATATTCACTTGCATATTTTAAATACTTTTTAATTTTTCTTTTTTTCTGAATTAATAAATAATAAGCATTTGTAAATCTTTTGATTTCAATATTATGATCCAATAAAAACTTTTCTATATCACAGTTTGCAAAAGGTTCCATTACTGTATAAAGTTCTCCTATTATTCCAACTTTAAGTCTTTCTTCGGGTTTTCGCACACTAATATTTTTGACTTTTTTATTATAATATTTATATAATTTTAGTAATTCTCTATATGATTTTACATTACTAAAGTCTTTTAACATTTTATACTTTATTAAAGCAAATGAGCCTTTTTTTTGTTCAAATCCAGCATTTTCTCTAATATAACAATCTATTAAATCCATATATTTAACCATTTTTAAAGTTATAAAAAAATAATAAATAGATTTAACTACATTTATTTTTGATATTTTCTTTAATTCTTTATAAATTTTTATGATTTCTATTTTTCCTTTTGTCACTAAATTAATTACTTTAACCTCTGGATAAAGCTCTTTTATTATTTGTTTTTGAAGATAACCATAATAGCCATATCTACACCCTCCACCAAGCTCTATTAATACATTAGCTCCTTTTTCTATAGATTCTAACATTGTACCAAGTGTATATTTAAATGGCGTACATATTGTATCTGGACTATATTTAGAACCTAGTTCAATAGTTTTATTAGTAATAAATGGTGGAGTAATAATCTCACATTTTAATATATGAGTAAGTAAATATTTAGTTGGTATGCCATAATCACCCATTAAGGGATATGATACTTTATTCATGTTTTCTCTCCTTTAATAAATCAATAAAACTTTCAAGTCTTGTTTCTATACCTGCGAAAGAAGTAGCGTCATCAATTACTATATTTATATATGGAATTTTAACTTTTAACATTAATAGTTCATTTGCAAGTGAGTCTAAAGCACAAGGAAATGATGAAACAAAGATAATGCCATCTACTTTATTTTGTGATAAAGATACAGCTCCTACATTTTCTCTAGCATATATAAAATATAGATTACTTGCTAGTTTTTCACTTTCTTTTAAAGCCTTTCTTTTATCAAATCTATCTGAATATATTATTGCAATATTTTCTTCTTTTAAATATTTTAAGATATCTTTACCCATAAATTCATCATATATAACGTATGGATGAGCTACGATAAGTATTTTTATTTTATTAGAATTTAAGTTTTTATTATTTTGTAAAATACTATTTTTTTGATATTTTTTATATTTATGCATGGCATAATAGTAAGCTTTTACAGCATCTTTTTTAGATATACCTAAAAAGTATGCGACCGTTATTAAACCTTTTTTTAAGGTTTTATGTTTTTGAATGTCTATATCATAATTTAAGATTTTTATATTATATAGGTTATTTACAATATCAT
Organism: Bacteroidaceae bacterium; assembly: GCA_963622405.1. GTDB lineage: Bacteria > Bacillota_I > Bacilli_A > RF39 > UBA660 > Coprosoma. The sequence continues at coordinate 5,236 of CAVFIJ010000055.1, forward strand.
AAGCCGCAAGAAAGTTAGTACAAGTTTGATTATTAATATTATAATTATCAATTCTAGGCACTAATATATAATTACATTTATCTTTTAAATAATCTATATGACCTAAGTAATTTTTAAATGCAAGACACATTTCACTATTAGCAATTAAATCTCCTTTTTTTTGAATAGATTTATTACTAAGTGGGCTTAATATATATGGTACATTTAAATATTCAAAAAAATTTTTCCAAATAATTTCATCATAATAATAAAATAAACTTCTAGGCAGTCCTACTGTTGTCATATTTATCACCTAAATAATTATATTTTGTTTATAATAATTTATGATACATGTATTAATTGATGACAAATTATGATATAATCTATCATGTTAGGAGGAAATATGGAACTTAAACAACTTACTAATACGGAATTTAAAAATTTTACTAATGTCTTTAGACCCAGTTCTATGTATCAAAGCAATGAATATGCTTTTACAATGAATGAAGAAAATTACGATACTTTCTTTTTAGGTCTTGTAGATGGAAATAATATAATTGGTGCGAGTGCGATACTAGTTAAAAAAATAAATGGATTTAAATATGCATATGCACCAAGAGGTTTTTTAATAAATTATAATGATTATAGTTTATTAGAAACTTTTACAAAACTCATAAAAAATTTTTTTAGAAAAAAAGATATTGTCGCAATTAAAATAAGTCCTCTACTAATTAAAAAAATTTATAATGCAGATTTTAAACTAATAGGTACAAATAGTAATTATGAAAATATATTTAATAATCTAAAAAAATTAGGTTATTATCATTTAGGTTATAATAATTATTTTGAAGCTTTAAAGCCAAGATTTGAAGCTGTAATAGATATTGATGACTCTTTGGAAAATTTATTTGGCAACATTAAAAAGAATTTTAGAACAAAAATTAGAAAAGCTGAACGTGATGGTATTAAAATTTATCACGGAAACGAAAATGACTTAAAATATTTATATTTACAAACAAAGAATAAATATCCTAGAGACCTTAAATATTTTAAAGATTTATATAGTTTTTTTGGTAAAGAAAACTTAATTGATTTTTATTATAGTAAATTAGATACAACACAATATTTAAAGGTTTCTCAAAACTTATATAGGAGATATGAAAAATTAGCTAAAGAAATTAATTTACAATTAATTGGTAATAAACAAATTAACGAAAAAATTATTGATAGAAAATTAGAAGTTGACAATACTTTTGAAAGTTATAAAAAACAAATTGTAGAAGCAACAATGTATTTAAAAAATAACCCAGACGGTATTATTTTATCTTCTGCCCTTATTATTAAATGGCAAGAAGAAGTTTATTTACTAATTGATGGATATGATAGTAATTATAAACATTTTAATGCTAAACATTTACTTTTATGGAAGTTAATAGCAAGGTATTCTAAACTTGGCTATAAACGATTTAACTTAGGAGGAATAAGTAATATTAGTAAAGAAAGTAACCGCTATAAAGGGCTTAATGAATTTAAACTTAGTTTTAATGCAAAAGCTATTGAATATGCTGGAGACTTTGAACTTGTTACTAATAGTCCTAAATATTTTCTATTTCAAAAGACATCTGACATTAATAATATAATAAAAAAATAAAAGAAAATTTATTCTTTTATTATTTTTTTTATTTTGCTTTTTATTCTATTTAAAGCATTATAAATTTGTTTATTATTTGTTTCAAGAATCATATTTATTTCATTATTTTCAAAGCCATCTATTTTTAATTCAAAAACTTGTGATTCTAATACTGTAAGTCTAGTATTTAATTTTTTTATTAAATTATTAATATGTTCAGTAGATTCTACGTTTCTTTCTGGCGAATCAATTAATCTATTTAAAATAAAATGGATATTATTTTTTCTAATTCCTATGATTTCATCTAATGATACAGCTGAATTTAAAGGGATATACTTTTGTCTAGTTATTTGTTTTAAACAACTTTTAAGTGCATTCGAAATGCATTTTTTAGCATAAGTATAAAAAATTGCGTTTTTTTGTTCTTTGAATGTATCTATTGCATTAGATAAGCCATACATTCCCTCTTGAATAAAATCATTAAATTCTAAGCCACTGTTTACATTAAGGGCATAAAATTTTTGTGCTTCACTTACTATTATTGGTTTATATTTGCGAAAAAGCATTTCTTTTACTTCTTCATTACTAGTTGCTAAATCTAATAATTCATAGTCATTTAAATTATTATACATTTATTTTTCCCCTTTGTGATTCATAAATTACCAAAGCTGCCGCTACGGAAGCATTAAGACTATTTACTTTACCTTTCATTGGAATACTAGCAATAAAATCACATTTTTCTTCAATAAGTCTACTCAAACCATTTCCCTCACTACCAATTACAATTACAGTTTTTCCAGTATAATCTATTTGACGGTAATCTTCTCCAACCATATCTGTACCAATAATCCAATATCCTTTACTTTTAAGTTTATTTATAGTATTAACAAGGTTACTAACCATAATTATTTTTACATTTTCTATAGCACCAACACTAACTTTGATAACTGTACTTGTAACTTTTACACTTCTATCCTTAGGAATTATTATATTTTTTATACCTGCAGCTTCACAAGTTCTTATAATAGCGCCAAAATTATGAGGATCTTCTAAGTGATCTAGCATAACAATAGTATCATCTGTTATATCATCTAATGAATAATACTTATAATCTTCTACTTCTAAAATAATTCCTTGATGATTGCCTTTTTGAATTTTATCTAATTCATATTTTTCTAAGTATTCTGTTTTTACATTTTTATTTTTTAGTAAAGTAATTATCTCATTTTCTTTAAAGTTTTTATACACAAATGCTTTTTTAATATTTTCTTTTAAAATGGCATCTTTAGATGCATTTTTACCATATATATACATTATTCTCCTCCTAAAATAATTTCTATTATTTCTTCTAATCTTTGTTTATTATTTATTTCTAAATAACCAATTAAAGCTTCAAAACCAGTAGAGCGTTTATATGTTACAATATCTGTATTTTTTGCTGAATGACTTTTATGGTTACGTGCTCTTTTTACAATATTTATTTCTTTTTCTGTTAATATATTATTCTTAATTAGTTTTTCTAAAATATCACTTTGTGCTTTAGCACTTACATATTTAATAGCCATTTTTTGCAGTTCATTTACTTTTACTATTCCTTTATTTATTAAATATTTTCTAATATACACTTCATATACAGCATCTCCTAAATAGGCAAGTGTAAGTGAGTTAGTTAAGTTCATCATATCTATCAAATGTTATTCCTTTTATATATCCTAATTTTATATCATTCATAATAACCTTTATAACTTTATCATAATCTACTTCTCCACCACTTACTAAGCATCCTCTTTTTTTACCAATTATTTCTAAGTCTTCTATTATATCATCATGAAGATATTCTAATGAAAATCTTTCTTTTAATATATTTGGATAATATTTTTCTAACATACGAAGTATATATTCTGTTACATCATATAAAGGAAGTATTTCTTCTTTTATTGCTGTAAATGCCGCTAATCCAAGTGCTCTATCTGTTAGTTTAGGCCAAAGTATTCCTGGGGTATCTAATAGTTCTATTTTATCATTTACCCTTATCCAACTTATATTTTTAGTAATTCCTGGTTTATTACCTGTATTTACTACTTTTTTTAAAGAAAGGCGATTTATTAAAGTACTTTTGCCAACGTTTGGAACACCTACTACTAGTATTCTTGCTTTTCTTTTTAGTAACCCTTTGGCCTCTCTTTTTTTGTTTTCTTCTTCCATTATTTTTTCTGTAAGTGTTATAAGAGGTTTTATATTAACATTTGCTTCTAAATTTAAAGATATAACTGCATTACCCTGTTTTTGATAATATTCTTTCCATTTTTTAGTTTCTTCTTTATCACATAAATCATCTTTTGTAAATATGATTATTTTAGGTTTGTTTTTAGTATAATCATCTATATCTGTTATTTTAGATGAATAAGGTATTCTTGAGTCTACTACCTCATAAACTATATCTATCAGTGGTAAGTTTTCTTTTATTAATCTTTTAGTTTTTGCCATATGTCCTGGATAATGATTAATAATAACTTTTGATAAATTTTCCTCGTTACCCATATTTTTCTTTTCTGCTCTAATTTTTCTTTTTTGGTACATATCCATTTTAATCTTCACCTTCTTCTACATTTAAATATAAATTTATTTCTTCTTCTGTTGGTAATTTATCTATTAATTCTTTTGGTA
>CAVFIJ010000056.1:0-3269 GCA_963622405.1 Bacteroidaceae bacterium
TTTTATTTTAGATAAGATAATTAAAATAGGAACTAGCTTAAAAATTATAAAAAGAAAAGAGGAATATTTAAATAAAAAATATGAATATATTGATAATTTTCATAAAGGAGCTTTAAAACTTTTTAAAGACAAAGGTTATTTTATACTTATGATTTTGATTAATATATTAGGGTTAATTTTATTATATTTAATTCCTTTTGCTTTAATTACGGGTCTTGGCTATAGTATTACACCACTTTCTGCACTTGTTGCAACTTCATATGTAATGATTGTTAGTGCTTTTATTCCTACTCCTGGTGCAAGTGGAGGGATAGAATTTTGTTTTACTGTATTTTTTGGTACGTTTATAACTGGACCTGTGTTATCTAGTATTATGATAGCATGGAGGTTTATAACATATTATATGGGATTTATAATAGGGGCTTTTGCTATTGTTAAGGAGGATAAAATATGAGAGTAGGAATCTTTACTGATAGTTATCCCCCATATACAAATGGGGTATCAACAAGTATTTTAATGCTTCAAAGGGCACTTGAGATGAAAGGACATACTGTGTATGTTGTTACGGTAAATCCTTTAAATATGCATTATAAATTTGAAGATGATGATAAAATAATTAGAATACCTGGTATTCCTACAGGAATATATGATTATAGATTAACGGGAGTATATCCAATTAGATCTGTAAAGAAAATAAAATCATGGAATTTAGATATTATTCATTCACATACAGAGTTTGGTATTGGTACGTTCGCGAGGCTAATTAGTATTGAGTTTAATATTCCTCTTGTACATACATATCATACTATGTATGAGGATTATATAGAAACTATTACTAAAGGATATTTTGATAAGAGTAGTAAAAAAATCGTTGAATATATTACTAAGTTCTTTTGTGATAAAACATGTACAGAGCTTATTGTACCTACTAAAAAAACTTATGATTTATTTAAACAAAAATATAAGTATGATAGAGATATTTATATAATACCTACAGGAATTGAAACTGATAGATTTCATACAGAAAATTTTTCTAAGAGTGAACTTGAGGCAGTAAGAAAAAAACATAAGATAAGAAGAGATGATTTTGTTATTCTTTATTTAGGAAGACTTGGTAAAGAAAAAAATATTGAATTTATTATTGATGTTTTTGCTTCTATTTATAAAAAAACATCTCACGTTAAATTACTTTTAGTTGGTGATGGTCCAGATGAAGATTTTCTAAAAAATAAGGCAAAAGAATATAATGTAATAGATAGTGTTATTTTTACTGGTAAGGTTCCTTATGAAGAAGTACCTAAGTATTATAATATTTCTGATGTATTTATTACGGCAAGTCATTTTGAGACGCAAGGTCTTACAGTAGTTGAAGCACTTGCTTCATCTTTACCAGCGGTTTGTATTAATGATGAGAGTTTTAATGGCACGGTTATTAATGATTATAATGGTTTTATTTTTAATACGCTTGATGAATGTGTCAGTGATATTCTTAAAATTAAAAATGATAAAATACTTGCTAAAAGGTTAAAAAAGGGTGCTAAAGCAAGTGCTGAGATGCATTCATCAAAATATTTTGCAGATCAAGTTATTACTATTTATGAAAAAGCAATTAAAGAAAATAGTAATGATTTTAAAAGCAAAATAATTAATTTCTTTAAAAGAAGAGGTAACAAATGGAAAAGATAATTGTAGCAAATCATAAAATGAATTTATCATATAAAGAGATGATTAAATATTTAAATGATATAAATGATTTAGATGTTATATTCTTTCCAAGTAGTATTTATATTCCTTATTTTTCCTCTAAAGGAATTAAGACAGGTATTCAAAATATATATATAGATGATTATGGTAGTTATACTGGAGAAATTTCGGCAAAGCAAGCGGCATCTGCCGGAGTAAAGTATGCTTTGATTGGTCATATGGAAAGAAGAAAAATATTTAATGAAGATGATGAATTAATAAATAAAAAAATTAAGTATGCTATTAAAAATAATATGAATGTTATTTTATGTGTTGGTGAAGAAGAAAACGAAGATTATAAAAGTATAATAACAAGGCAAATTAGTAAAGGATTAGATGGGGTAGATAAAAAAGTTATTATTTCATATGAACCTATTTGGGCTATAGGACATGGTATAACACCATCTATAGAAAAAATAGATGAAGTGGCATCCTTTATTAAATCACTATTTGATTATGATGTAAAAGTTATATATGGTGGTAGTGTTGGTACTTATAATATTAATGAACTTAATAAAATACCAAGTGTTTCAGGATTTATTGTTGGAACAGAATCACTTAATATAGATAATTTAAGGAAAATAAGAGAAGTAACTAATTAACAGGCTTCTTTTATTTTTTCGACAAAACTAGCTAAAAAGTGCTATGGAAAAAAGAATACAGGTTATGTATAATTGAATACAAGTAAAGGAGAAAGTGTAAAATGGAAAATATTAGAATTTTAATGATTGATGATAATGTTAATTTAATAGATATGGTGAGAGAATATTTTAAAAGATTGGGCAATATAAATATTGTTTTAGAAGCTCATGATGGTATGGAAGGTATTAAAATAATTGATGAATGTAAAGATGATTACGATGTTATTATTTTAGATTTAATTATGCCTAAAAAAGATGGTATTTATGTACTAGAACAAATGAGAGATAGAGGAATAGAAAAGGATGTTATAGTTGCAACTAGTTATAATGCAGCAGAGGTTATTAGAAAAGTGTCAGAATTTGGCGTAAATTATTATGTTTTAAAACCTTTTGATTTAGATGATTTAAGGTCTAGAATATATGAAATTACTAATCAAAAAAATGATAGTAAGAATATTGATTTTTTTGGAAATAATTTACAGATTTCTATTACAAAAATGCTGCATGAACTTGGAATACCATCTCATATTAAGGGATATCAATATATAAGGGAGGGAGTTAAAATTATTTTTAATGACCCAACTGTAATTGGTGGTATTACAAAGGAATTATATCCTGCTCTTGCAAAGGAGTTTGATACAACAGTATCAAGAGTAGAAAGAGCAATAAGACATGCAATAGAAGTAAGCTGGAATAGGGGAAATATTGATTTTATGGAAGATTTGTTTGGTTATAGTGTAGATATTGATAAGGCTAAACCAACAAATTCTGAGTTTATTGTAACAATTGCTGATAAACTTAGGCTAGATTTTCATAAGATAGGGTAAAGACTTTAAGTCTTTTTTTGTTTAAGATGAAAGTTTTATCTTTTTTGAATTTAGGAAA
>CAVFIJ010000057.1:0-2961 GCA_963622405.1 Bacteroidaceae bacterium
ATATATATTTTATCAATTATTATTGTTGTTATATTCTTAGTTTTGTTCTTTTATATAGGGGTTATATTACTTGTTATTTATATTGCTTATCTTCTTTATAAAAAAATAAAACCATTATTTTATAAAGATAAAGAATCTTATTCATCAGATGAAAAAATAGTTATTGACCTTAGAAAAAAGTAGGAGGTTTTTATGCCAGAGTTACCAGAAGTTGAGACAGTAAGAAGAACATTGTTAAAATATGTTTTAAATAAAAAGATTATAGATGTTTCTATATATTGGGATAATATTATTGCATTTCCTAGTATAGATGTTTTTAAAGAAGAAATTAAATGTGAAAAAATAGGTAATATTTTAAGAAGAGGTAAATTTTTAATGTTTGAGCTTGATAATTATTTTCTTTTATCTCATCTTAGAATGGAAGGCAAATATTTTATTAGAAAAAAAGGAGATATAAGGAATAAACATGAACATGTTATTTTCTTATTTGATGATGATACAGAGCTTAGATATCACGATACTAGGAAGTTTGGGAAAATGTATTTGATTAAAAAAGAAGATGTTTATAAAGAAGGACCTCTTGTAAAATTAGGACTTGAACCTTTTGATTCTAATCTTGATATACAATATTTAAAAAATAAATTTAAAAGTAAGCCTATTAAAAGTGAATTATTAGATCAAAGTATTATTGCTGGGATAGGCAATATATATGCTGATGAAATATTATTTTTATCTAATATAAATCCTTATGTGCTTGCGACAGATTTATCTTTAAAAAATTATGATGATATTATTAAAAATACTAAGGATATTTTTAACAAAGCTATTTTAAAAGGTGGTACTACTGTTAGAAGTTATTCATCTTTAAATGGTATTCATGGTTTATTTCAAAATGAACTTTTAGTTCATACTAAAAAGGTATGTAAAGTATGTGGTAGTAATATTATTAAAGGAGTTATCAGTGGTCGTTCTAGTTATTACTGTCCTAAATGTCAAAAAAAATAAAGTTATTTAATTATTGGCCTATGTTTATATTCTTGGCTTGTTAAATTAACTTTATCTTTTTCTTTTGAATAATATATATAACTTGTTTTTAGTTCTAATTTTAACATTTCATATTTATTTTCATATTTTGAAATTATTGGTAATTTAGATATTTTTTTAACTTCTTTTAAAAATTTTTGACCTTTTTTATTGAAACCGAGTATTCTTATATATTCTACATTTTTATATTTTATAGCATCTTCTTTAGTAAAACCGCACATTATATAGGTAAGCATTCTATTTATTTTATTATAAGTATATCTTTTAGTTTTAATATTTTCTATTAACTCTTCTAAAGTATTTGATGTATAAATATATTTTTTTATACGTCCTTCAATTCCTTCATCAACATTTAAGTATTTATCTAAGTGTTCTATTTCACTTATTATTTTTGTTTTTAAAAAATCATAATATTGATAGTTAAAGTGTAGATGACTATTGAGTTTTGAAAGTGTTTCTTTTGGAACGTAGTTATCTATTTTTCTTTTACTCATTTTTAATGTTTCTCTTATACTTGTCGCAGATGTAATATTATTATTTGTAAGTTTTTTATCATTATAATTATTTGTTCTTTTAATGGTATATGGTATTATATCTGTATTTTTAATTGCTTTTATGTAACTTACTCCAAGTATATCATTAGATGATTCTACTTTTATTTTTGTAAGTTTATAAATTGCTTTTGATAAACTAGTAGGGTAGTTATTGCCTAAATCTAAGTATTTTTTTGCAAGTTTATTAAATTCTTTTGTATCACAGATGTCCGCTATTGCGGATAAATCTTTTGTATTAAGGCTTTCTGTACCAAATACTATTTTTTTAATTCCTAGGCTATTTATTATATCAATCGCACCTTTAGCGAATATGTCAGCTGACTGCACAGCAAATGCAAAAGGTAGCTCAATTACTAAATCTACATAATTTAGGGCAATATCGGTTTTTTGCCATTTATCTATGATACTTACTTCTCCTCTTTGCGTAAAATTACCACTCATTATTAAAACTATAATATCATCTTTAAACATTTCTTTTATCTTATTTATATGATATATATGTCCATTATGAAATGGATTATATTCACATATAATCGCTGTTGTATTCATCTAATCACCGTTTAGATTATAACATTTATACTAGAAGATGTAAATTAATGAATATTGTTAAAATCCATATTTTATTTGAAAAATGATTTATTTTCATATATAATATCTCATGAGGTAGGTGATTAGATGAATATTGATATTACAAGACTTGCTTCTTCTCTTGATGATTATACTTATATAGATGAGGTGTATTCTTTTAGTAAAGATAAGCTTTTAAATAGTGGTATTTTAAGTTTAGATAATCTTAAAGTAAAAGGTTTTGTAACTAAAAATAGTCTTGATGATTATATTATAGATATAGATGTCTTTGGGACAATGGTATTACCTTGTAGTTTGAGTTTGGAACCTACTAATTATAAAATTGTACTTAAGATAGAAGGAAATCTTGCGGAAATTTATGAAGAAATGGGCGAAAAATTTAAAAATAATCAAAAAAGTATTGATATTTTGCCAATAATATGGGAAAATATATTGATGGAAATTCCCATGAAAGTTGTTAGTGATAATACTAATAATATCGTAACTAGTGGTAATGGATGGGAACTTCTAAAAGATGAGGATGAATAAATCCTAATTTAGCTAAATTAAAGATTTGTTATAGGAGGCGAGAATATGGCAGTACCAGCTAGAAAAGTTAGTAAGACTAGAGGTAGAAAACGTCGTACACATTATAAAATAAGTGAAAAAACTGTTACTAGTTGTCCTAAATGTGGTGAAGCAGTAAAACCACATAGAGTATGTCCTAATTGCGGAACATACAAAGGGAAGGAAGTTATTAGTTCAGAAGAAGCCGAATAGGCTTTTTTTTATAAAA
>CAVFIJ010000058.1:0-7539 GCA_963622405.1 Bacteroidaceae bacterium
TGATATATCATTATAACTTCTTATTTCTTTTATGTTTCCATTTATTAAATTTACTACATAAAATATTTTGAATGTATATTCACTATTATAGTCTGCGACTACATAGTATTTATCTGTAAATATGCTCACTTGTTTTTTATAGATATCATTTTCAAATATATTTATGTTGCGTATTTTTTTTCCTATAAGTGTTATTCCTTTATAATTTTCTACGGCAATATAATGGTTTGTTTGAATATTTTTATAGTTTGCTGATAGTAAGTTTGAAATTTTTTTAGATTTTGATTTGTCTTTATATTTTGATGTATTATAACCAATTTTTTTTAATGATTTTTTGAAGTTATTTATTTCTTTATCATTTAAATTATTTGCGTATATTATGGTATTTCCCTTTAAGCACATGATATCACTATTTATATCATTATTTTTATATATTGGTAAAATGCATTTATATTTATTTGTTTTGATGTATTTTATTTTTTTTATTATTTTTTTATCTTTGTTATAATTTTTTATTAATTGAAAGTTTATTTTAAAGTTATCTTGTTTTATTTCAAAATAATAAATATCATTATTATCAAACCCTTTTACTTTTAAGTTTTCTTTTATGGTAAAATTTCCTATATTGTAACTTATGGTATGTCCTTTGTCAAAAATATGCATAAGTGTTTTTGTACTTAGATATATTATTAGTAAAATTGTTAAGACTTTACACAAATACTTCAAATTACCAACTACTTTCTATAAAATGGAATAAATATTTATTCCATTTGTTATTATTCCATATCATTTATAGATTTTAAATCATTTGCAAAATCACTTTTTTCTTCATCTGTTAGTCCTGTTTTGTATTTTCTTTTCATTTGAATTATGTATTTAGATAATACTGTTTCTATTTCTTCTAAGGCACTACTTGATAAATTTGATAGTACTACTTTTTCTTTTATTGTGTCTATGATTGCTCGACCCCATATTAGCCCCATTTTTATTGTGAAGTCGTTAAACATATCTGGAGTTATGTTGTAGTAAAAGTAGCCAAATAGTAATCTTTTTTGGGCTACAACTATTCTTTTGTCTGTTAGAACTACAACGTGAGTACTTAATATATCTAAGGCACTTGGGCCTTTTTGGGCTGCGAATACATATAAGACTTCTTCATCTTCGTTTATCATTTTTTGGGCTACGCTACAATGTTTTTTTAAACGCCATATTACTGTTCCTGGGAATTTGTTTGCAAATTCTTTTGCTTTTTTATAAATTATATTATTTCTTTGTTCCATATTTTCACCACCAATTTGTTTTATTATATCATTTATATTAAATGATGTAAATTTATATACGGCACAAATTATTCGCATAGTTTTTTTGAAAAATATATTTAATTTATGAATAATTAATTATTTCTTATTTTGTTTGCTATTTCTTTTATTTTATGGAATCTATGATAGAGGCCTGATTTTGTTATTTGTTTATTTGTTTCTAGACTTATTATTTCACTTAATTCAGTTAAGGAAGTATCTGGGTATTTTAGTCTATATGTTGCGGCAATTAATTCTTTTTCTTTTAGAAAGTTTATTCCATATGTTTCTTCTATTAGATTTATATCTTTTATTTGGTTGTTTGCAGTTTCTATTATCCTATCTACATTGGCTTGTTCACAATTATTTAGTCTATTTGTCATGTTTTTATGGTCTCTATATATTCTAATATCTTCATAGTATAGAACTGCTCTTGGAGCATTTATTAGTCTTAGAAAGTCGCTTATTTTTTCAGCTTCTTTTATATAGACCATATATTTGTTTTCTCTATGTAATACTTTAGAATTTAGATTATATTTATTTAAGAGTTTACTTATAAATTTGGCATATGTTTCATTATTTAAATTAAATTCTAGATGATATCTTGATGTTTTAGGATCATTTATGCTGGCATTTATCATAAATACTCCTCTTAAGTAGGCTCTTATTAATTCATCATCTGCGACGCAGAATTCCTTTGGTATTTCTCCTATACCTAGGGTTTTGAATATTATTTCTGTTTTGTTTTTTACTTCTAGGATGTATAATAATTTTTTGTTAAAGTTATAGCCTTTTCTTATTGTTATTTTTGGATGTATTTCAAATAATTCTTTTAATAGTGTAAATATTTTTCTTGCTACACTATTGTTTTCTGTTGTGAATATAATGGTTTTTGGATTTGTTTGATAGCTTCCTATTATTCCTGATAGTTCTGATATACTTTCGGCTTTGCTTGTTTTTATTTTACTTATTTCATCTTTTATTATACTGGTAAATGACATGATATCACCTCTTGTTTATTAGGTATGATAAAATATTTAATGCGACTTTTATGGAATTATGTCTTATTTTTTCATCTTCTATTAATATGTAGTTATCTGTTAGTTTTGTAATTCCTAGTTGATTTAGGTTTTTATAGTCTATTTTTACTAGGTCTTTTTGTTCTGCGGTTGCATAATTTTTTATTATTTTACTTGAGATGCGACCGTTATTTATTACAGCAGCATCTACTTTTCTTTTGTCTAAGTAAGTATTTATTAGTTTTATATGATCGCTTACGCTAAATTTTTCTGTTTCTCCTGGTTGTGTCATGAGGTTACAGACATATATTATTTTTGCTTTACTTTTATTTATTTCATCAATTACTTCTTTGCATAATAGGTTTGGGATTATACTTGTAAATAGGCTTCCCATGCTTAATATTATTGCATCGGCATTTTTTATGGCTTTCAGAACATCTTTATTTGTTTCTGGTGTTTCTTTGTAGAAGACTTTTTTTATGGTTCGTTTATCTTCAGTTATGTTGTGTTCTCCTTCTACGATATTTCCATCTTCCATTAAACCCATTAATGTTATGTTGTCTTCAGTTAGTGGGATAACTTTTCCTTTTATTTTTAAAAAAGAATTTAACATTTCTATTGAGTCTGATATGTTGCCTGTTATTTCTTTTGCTCCTGTTAGTAATAGGTTTCCTAGTGCATGACCATTTAAATCACTTGTGGTATCAAAACGGTAATCAAATAGTTTTTCGGTTATTTCTTCATTTTCTGATAGGCTTATTAATACTTTTCTGATATCTCCTACTGCAGGCATATTAAATTCTTCTCTTAATCTTCCGGTACTTTTACCATCATCACAAACTGATACTATGGCTGATATGTCAAATGGAAGTTTTTTAAATCCTTTTAATAGGATGCTCATGCCTGTTCCTCCACCTATTACGGCTATTTTAATTGGTTTCATTTCGAATTCTCTCCTTTATGTTTAGTGCAGCGGTCATTCCATCGTTTATGGCACTTATGATTTGATAGTATTTTTTCTTTCTAACATCTCCTACGGCATATATATTTGGCATTGATGTTTCTAAGTTTTCATTTACTTTTATGTATTCTTCTTCTTTTTCGATATTTTTTATAAAGTTTAAGTTTGGCTTTCCTCCAATGGATATAAATAGTCCATCTATGTTTATTATTTCTTGATTGTTTAGTTTTATTTTGGTTATTATATTTTTATCAGTTATTATTTCTGGTATTTCTTTTTGTTTTAAAATTTCTATGTTGTTTGTTTTATTTACTTTATCTATTAGTTCTTGTTTTGCTTTAGTCTTATTTCTTACTATTATATATATTTTTTTACATATATTAGATAAGTATAAACTTTCTGTATAGGCTTTATCCCCTGCTCCTACAACAGCAACTATTTTATTTTTGTATAGCATTCCATCACAGATGGCACAATAGCTTATTCCTTTTACTTCATCTGTACTTATTTTTAGTTTGTTTGGTGTTTTTCCTGTTGCAATTATTATATATTTTGTTTTTAGTTCTTTATTTTTACATTTTATTATGTAATTTTCTTTATCTTTTTGGATGTTTGTTACTTCTTCATATTCTATTTGAATGTTTAGTGAGTTTATATGTTCTACCATTTTTAGTGCTAGGTCTGCTCCATTTATATTTGGTATTCCTAGATAGTTATCTATTAAGTTTGTTTTTAGTAGTTGTCCTCCTGGGGCATTTTTATCTATAATTTTTATATTTTGTCCTGCTTGTTTTAAATATAGTGCGGCAGAAAGGCCTGCAGGTCCTGCACCTATTATTATACAATCAAAATTTGATTTCATTCCAATTCTCCTTATCATTATATAAGTTATCGAATTTTGAACCTTTTCTATATTTTATTATTAATATGATTCCTGTTATTAACATGATTATTGATATTATTTGGGCTATTTTAAATGTTCCTAACATTAGGCTATCTGTACGCATTATTTCTATAAAAAATCTACCTATTGCATACCATATTAGATAAAATGAGAAAGGTTCTCCAATTTTTCTATATTGTCTTCTTCTAAAGAATAGTAGTATTATTACTCCTAGCAGGCACCATAATGATTCATATAGAAAAGATGGTATATAGTAGTTTCCATTTATATACATTCCATTTATGATGAAGTCTGGTAGGTGCATGTTTTGAAGATGTTCTAAAGAAGTTACTGGTCCGTGTGCTTCTCCATTGAAGAAGTTTCCCCATCTACCTATTGCCTGTCCTAGAAGCAATCCTGGTGATAGTATGTCTAGGAGATTTATTATTTTTATTTTATATTTTTTGGCATAGTATATTAAAAATATTATGGCGGCGATGATGGCACCATGGATGGCAAGTCCACCTTTCCATATCATAAATATTTCTTTGATGTTATTACTATAATAATCTAAGTTAAATAGGACATAATATATTCTTGCTCCTATGATTCCAAATATTATTATCCAAAAGATTAGATTTGTGATGAAGTCTTTTGGTATATTCCATCTTTGTGCTTCTTTGGTTGCGAGTTTTCCTCCTGCGATTATGCCTAAAAATATGCATATTGAATATATATGTATTTCAATAAAGCCAAGGCTTATTGTACCTGTCATTTTGGTCAGTCCTTTCTATTTTTTTGAATTATATCTTCTAGTAATACATTTAGTAGTGATATTAGGATTGATGCAAATATTGCATAAAATATTCCTGTTATGTAAAAGTGTGGGTATAAAATTAGGCTAACTAGTTTTAATATTATGAGGTTTATGAAGGGATAAAAAAGTCCTAGTGTTAATCCTGTTATGGGGATTGTTAACCATATTAGTATTGGTTTTAATGTTTTGTTTAGAAGATAGATTATTAAGGCCGCTAGCAGGCTCCATAGGCCAAAATAGTTATTATCTATATGTAATGTTTCCTTAAATATAAGGGATGTTACAAATAATATTATGGCATATCCTACGATTTTAATTAGCCAGTCTATAAATGTTAATAATTGTTCTTTTTTCTTTGTTTTTTTCATGATTTTTTCACCTTTTTTATTATATCATTTTTGTTTATATGCTTGCAATTGCTAGTCGCTTTTAAGTTCGAATAAGATATCTCTTAGTTCCATTGCTTTTTCAAAGTCTAGGTTTTTAGCAGCTTCTTTCATTTCGTTTTCTATTTTTATTGCAAGACTGTTTTTTTCTTTTGTATTTAATTTTGTTTTTTTCTTTTCTTTTTGAACATTATTTGATATTATTTCGTGAATTTCTTTTATTATGGTTTTAGGTATTATGTTATGTTTTTTGTTATATTCGTTTTGAATTGTTCTTCTTCTTTCGGTTTCTTTTATGGCTTTATCCATTGCATCACTTATATTATCTGCATACATTATTACTCTTCCGTTTACATTTCTTGCAGCTCTACCTATTGTTTGTATTAGGCTTCTTTCACTTCGCAAAAATCCTTGTTTGTCAGCGTCCATGATGGCTATTAGACTTACTTCTGGAATATCTATTCCTTCTCTTAGAAGGTTTATTCCTACTAATACATCATATTTACCTGTTCTTACATCATGTATTATTTTTGTTCTTTCAAGGGTTTTTATTTCATTATGTAGATATACTACTTTGATATCTAATTTTTTTAAATAAGATGATAGTTCTTCAGCCATTCTTATTGTTAATGTTGTTATTAGAGTTCTTTCTTTTTTTTGTATTTGATTTCTTATTTGTGATATTAGGTCATCTATTTGGTTTTTTATTGGTTTTACTTCTATGCTTGGATCTAATAGTCCAGTTGGTCTTATTATTTGTTCTACTACTTTGTTTTGACATTTTTCTAGTTCATAATCTCCTGGTGTTGCGGATACATATATGACATTTTTTATTTTTGAGTTGAATTCATCAAATTTTAGTGGTCTATTATCTAGGGCACTTTTTAATCTAAATCCATAGTCTACGAGAACTTGTTTTCTTGCTCTATCCCCATTATACATTGCTTTTACTTGAGGTATGGTAACATGGGATTCATCTATTATTAATAGATAGTCATCTCCAAAGAAGTCCATTAGGGTTGTTGGTGTTTCCCCTTCTTTTTTAAGTGCTAGATGTCTTGAATAGTTTTCAACTCCCCTACAACTTCCAGTTTCTTTTAACATTTCTAAATCATAGTTTGTTCTTTCTTTTAGTCTTTGATATTCTAGTAACTTATTTTCTTTTTTTAATTCTTCTAATCTTTCTTCTAGTTCTATTTGGATGTTTTCTATTGCTTTTTGCATTTTTTCTTCACTTGTTACGAAGTGGCTTGCTGGGAATATTGTTATTGTTTTTTTGTTTTTTAAGCTTGTTCCGGTTATTAAATCAAATTCGTTTATTCTATCTATTTCATCTCCAAATAGTTCTATTCTTATACCATGGGAGTGTTCACTTACTGGTATTATTTCTAAAACATCGCCATGCATTCTAAATGTTCCTCTTTTAAAGTCTATATCATTCCTTTCATAGTGCATTTCTATTAGTTTTAAGAGTATTTCTTCTTGTTTAAGAATATCATTTTCATTAAATGTTATTGTTTTTTTACGGTATTCTTCTATTTCTCCAATTCCATATATGCATGATACTGACGCTACTACGATGACGTTTTTATGTTCTAATAAAGCTGCGGTTGCATAGTGCCTTAGTTCATCTATTTCATCATTTATGCTGGCATCTTTTTCTATGTATGTATCGGTTTTGGCAACATAGGCTTCTGGCTGATAGTAATCATAGTATGATACGAAGTAGCAAACATAGTCATCTTTAAAAAATGTTTTTAGTTCAGCGTAAAGCTGTCCTGCGAGTGTTTTATTGTGGGCCAATACAAGTGTTGGTTTATTAACTTTATTTATTACGTTTGCGATTGTAAATGTTTTACCTGAACCAGTTACTCCTAATAATATTTGGCTTTTTTCTCCATTGTTGATGCCGTCAACTAACTCTTTTATTGCTTTGGGCTGGTCGCCTGCTGGCTCATAAGGCGAGTGTAATTTAAACATTTTCTTTTTCCCTCCTTTATAATAATTTTTTTATATTCAAATTTTATTTTCTGGATTAAATAACATTATTAATTTTCGAATTCTTTTTTATCTTTAATCATTTTTAATAACTCTTCAGGTTGTTTTTCTATTTTACCTTTTTTGTCTTCATTTGTAATTAATCTTTTATTTGGAAATATTAAATATCTATTATAT
>CAVFIJ010000059.1:0-3633 GCA_963622405.1 Bacteroidaceae bacterium
GCCATAATCGATCTACTTAATAGCTATCCTATTAATATAATTGGCCACATTAAAATGAATGAAAATTATTTAAATCATATAGAAAAATTTAAAACTATTATGGATATTTGCCATCAAAAAAACATTTTAATAGAAATAAATACTAGTGATCGATCTATTTGGACAAAAGAACATTATAAGTTTATGTATTCACTTATGAAAGAGTATGGTGTTAAATATACAATTGGCTCTGATGCACATAAAATAGAAGAAATTGCAATTAATTATAATTTGATAGAAAATTGTTTTAACAATAGGGAGTATTTCTTATATGAAAAATAATTTCATTAAGAATAAATTAATTGTTTATGCAGAAAAAAAGCCTTATAATGTAGCAATAAGGGAAATTAAAAACGAAAAACAAAAAGAAATAACATATTTAGAGTTAATGCAAAGAATAAAACATAATAAAGAAAAATTATGTAATAAGGAAAATAAAATAATAGTTGTCTATTTGAGCTCAACTATCGAATCTCATATTTTCTTATACAGTTGCTTTTATTATGGGATAGTTCCTTTAATAAGAACATATAACTATGATTTTTTCAAAAAAGACAAATTAGTTGATGATTTTAATACGATTTGTGATCATTATACTGATGTTTATAAAGGTTATATTGTTCAAGAAAATAATGAATTTTTAGTAATCGAAGAATTGGAAAATCCGAAATACAATGTAACGTGTGATTTGAGTAATATTGCATTTATTCAAATGACATCTGGAACAACTGGTTTTCCAAAAGCTATAAAATCTTCATATAAATCGCTAAATAATAATTTGATAAAATGTCAAGAGTATTGGAATCTAAATACAGCTAGTAAAATATTGTCTTGGTTGCCAATATCACATAATTTTGGCTTTATAACAAGTATTTTACTACCAATTTTTACTGGAACAGAAAATATAATAATTAGTCCAAAATATTTTTATCAAAATCCTGTACAGTTATTATCATTATTTTCAATTTATAAAATTACCCATACGTTTTTACCTAATTTTGCTTTAGACTATATTCGAATAAATATAAAAGATGGCAAAAATTTAAACTTAGATTTATCAAATTTAAAAGTAATAGGTATTGGTGGAGATTTTATAACAAAAATAGTAATTGATAATTTTTATAAAACTTTAAAAGAATATGGATTAAATTACAAAGCATTTAAAGCTGTTTATGGTATGTCTGAAAATAGTGGTCCTATTACAATGACTCAAGATAATGAAAAAATAGATTTTTATAATATAAAAGAAAATAAATGCATTTGCCCTAATGAATATAAAATTCCACATACTGATATTAATATTACAGATGTAGGTAAAATATATAAAAATGACAGTATAATTATAGAATTTAATGATGAATTAATAAATAAAGAATTATATATTGGTGAAATTATAATTTCAACAAATTCATTATTTGATGGATATCTATATGATAAAATTATTGATAAGAATCAAAATAATTTAACATTAATAAATGGAAAAAGATATTACAAAACAGGAGATATTGGTTTTACATATAACAGTCATTTATATATTCTAGGAAGAAAAAAAGATATAATTGTAATAAGAGGGAAAAATTTTTCTTCTAACATTATTGAAGAAGTTATTTCAAAAGCATTAAGTATTCAAAATATTTCAATCGTTGTTTTGTCAGTCAATAATGATGAGGAATTATATGTATTAATTGAAACATCCGATTTTATATTTAGTGAGGAACAAGCAATAATAAAAACAAAAATAATTGAAACATTAAAAGATAAATTCGATTTTGGTATTAAAGAAGCTAATATAATTATTATTCGATATTCTCTTCCAAGAACTAATACAAATAAAATTAATCGCCAGGAATGTAAAAAGTTAATAATAGAAGGTGTTTAAATGATAACAAGAATAAAGGTAAGAACAATAGATAAAATTACATTAAAGGGTTTTTTATTTCAAAATGAAAAGGAAAATAATGTGTTAAATATATTTATTCCAGGTTTTGAGGGAAATATAGTATCAAATGATTTTGTTGATTATATTATTAAAGATAGTTTAAAAAACAATATGGATTTTTTATATGTCCATACTAGAGGGTCATTTCAAATCTCAAATAGTGTTAAAATTGATAATACTGAAAGAAATAAAATTGTAGGTACAGCATTTGAGACAATTGAAGAATCAGTTTATGATTTAGATTCTTGGTTTAATTATATTCAAACACTTAATTATCGTAAAGTAAATATCATTTCGCATAGTTTTGGTAGTATCAAATTAATTTATTATTTTAATAAAACAAATCATAAGTATTCTTTTAATAAGATTATCTTTTTGTCGCCGATGGATTATATTGGAAAAACAAAAAAGAGAAAAAAATATAACTCAATAAGAGAAGAAGCATTACACAATATTGAAGACGGTAATCCAAATCACTTATTAAAATGTGGATTTTATTTTCAATCTAGTGAAACATTTATTAAATTGATGGATAATCCTGATGTAGATTGTTGGCCGATTTTAGATAGTAATATAGGAAACCTATCATTTCTTAAAGCGATACCTATTCCAGTTACAATTATTTATGGTGGGGAGGAAACAGAATTTGTTGAAAAAATAGATGATTATAAACAATTAATTCCAAATAATTACAAGTTTAAGATATTAGAGAATGCTAATCATAGCTACGAACATAATGAAGAAAAACTAAGTAATCTTATAATGGAGATATTAAAAAATGAGTGATAAAAAATTTTTCAGCATAATAGTTACATTTTATAATAATGAAAAGTATATTAAAAAATGTTTAAATTCAGTTTTAACACAAGTGAAAAGCAATTATGAAGTTATTATAGTAGATGATGAATCTACTGATAATTCCAAAACAATAATTAATGAAATTATAAAGAATTATGATAATGTACGATTGATAGAAAATAAACATAGTGGAATATCTGTTGCTAGAAATGTTGGTATTGAAAATTCCGTTGGTAAATACATCATATTCATTGATGGGGATGATTGGATTGAGATATCTTCACTCAAAAATATTGAGGTGTTTTTGAAAAATAACCCAGTAAACATTTTACTAATGGATACAATCAAATATTACGAGATTAAAGATTTATATTTTTATGAACAACTTTCATTTAATAAGTTACCAATAAAAGAAAAAGAAATATATAATTGTTTTATAAAAAACGATGTTATTTCTAGACCATGGCGTTTTATAACAAAAAGAGATTTTATTATTAAAAACAAATTATATTTTTATCCTGGACTATTGCATGAAGATGAAGAATGGACTGCAAAATTATTATTTAATATAGATAGTATTTCATATTATTCAGGGAATTACTATATTTATAGAAAACATGAAGGATCCATTACATCTACAAAGACAAATCAAAATTATAAAGATTATTTGAAAATAGTAAATATACTATATAAAAATATATATTTGAAAAACATTTCAAAGTATTATAAAAAGTATCTTCAATATTCTATGTTTAGATGTCTTAGAAATGTATATTCAAAATACAATTATTTTGATGATAATATGAAAAAAAATTTAGATGATTGGTATGTAGCTAATTATAAATGTTATATAGATA
>CAVFIJ010000060.1:0-2634 GCA_963622405.1 Bacteroidaceae bacterium
GACTTAAGTAAAATAAATGGATTATATAATGAATAAAAAATTACATTTAAAATAAGTTTTTGGAGACTCTATTTGAAAATAGAGTCTTTTTTTTTAATATTTTTAATCAAAAGTTAAATTTACATGGTATGATTGAATAGAAAATAATTTAATTTTTTAAGAGAAAAGGAGAAATAATGTTACAAGTAAGTAGATCAAATAATTTGAAAATACCAAAAGAAATTGAAGTAGTAACAAAAACAACTAATAGTAAAGAAGAGATTATGGCTATAAAAAAGGCTGTTGCCCTTGCTAATAATAAAAAAATTAATGAAAAAAAGATGGAAGAAAAAATAGATTTTGAAGATGAAAATTTAAAAATAATAAAAAAAATACCATTTAATTCTAATGATTTAATTGTTATTACAACTATGAAAAAATTATGTGCATATGTTATTGTAGTTACAGAAAAATCTCCTAAAAAATATAGAGGAGTTTTTGTAAACAGAATGCAAAATTATTGTTTAGATGCAATTGAATATTTATTAAAAGCAAACTTTATACGAATGGATTCTTTATCAAATAAAGATAAAAGAGGAGATTATCAAAAAGAAGCCATTATTAAATTAAAATTACTAGGTTATATAGCTATGCTAGCGGAAACTCAAGGATGCATCTTAAAAAAACAATATAAGCAAATATCTATGCAGCTAGTTGAAACCATTAATCTAATTATCGCTTGGAAGAAAAGTGATGATGAAAGATGGAAAAAAAGAAAATAGGATTTTAGACTGAAAAGTCTTTAATTAAGGAGAAAATTTATTTTTGCGTGCTTGTCTTTAGAACCCTTTTGATTTTTACGTCCGCCTCGTTAATAACAATGGTAACATTAACAACAACAATGTTAACAAACGTAATAACGGGGCTCGTCCAGATTCACTTTTGAAGGAATCATTTATAGATTCAAAAAACAGATGAGATAAATATATTTTAAGTAAAATATATCAGTATTGTAAAGTGAAGGAATTTTCTTCTTTTCTAATCGCTAAAAGATAAAATCTTAGTGCGATGGAAGAAATAGAAACACTCACACAAACAACGAGGTTAACTCTTTGGGCATTATAAGGGGTGTTTATTTTTGGGAGGCAAGTATGAAATTAGAAGAAATTTTTACATTTGAAAATCTATATAACGCATATAAAAAATGTAGAGTTGCTAAACAACATAAAGGAGAAGTTATTAGGTTTGAAACAAATTTATCAATAAATTTAACAAAAATAATCAAAGAATTATTATCAAGAAAGTATAAACTAGGTAATTACAAGAAATTTTATATTTATGAGCCAAAAGAAAGACTAATTGAAGCCTTGCCATTTAAAGATAGAGTTGTAGTTAGATGCCTATGTGATATATGTTTAAAACCAAAAATAGAAAAAAAGTTAATATATGATAATTGTGCATGCAGAATAGGAAAAGGAACAACATTTGCCATTCGAAGATTACACAAATTCTTGAAACAAGAATATTTTAAAGAAAATAATAATAATATATATTTTTTAAAGTGTGATATTCGCAAATATTTTCCAAATATTAATCATGAAATATTAATAAGTTTGTTAGAAAAAATAGATTTTTCATCAGATGAAATGTGGGTTTTAAAAAAGATAATAAAGGAACAACCGGATAGTGCACGCATAGGATTACCTTTAGGTAATCAATCAAGTCAGTGGTTTGCTTTACTATATTTAGATAAAGTAGATCATTATATAAAAGAGGAATTACAAGTGAAATATTATGTAAGATATATGGATGACATGATATTAATTCATAGAAATAAAGAATATTTAACTGTTTGTAAAAAAGAAATAAGAAAAATTTGCAATAATTTATTAAACTTAGAACTGAATGAAAAAACACAAATAGGAATGGTAAAAAATGGCATAGATTTTTTAGGATATAGACATATTTTAACTAATACAGGAAAAGTTATAACAAAATTAAGAGCATCATCCAAGCGAAGAATGAAAAAACATTTAAAAACAATAAATAAATTATATAACAAAGGTGTAATAGATGATGAATATGTATATCAAAGAAAAAATGCTTTTTATAATCACATAAAGAGAACTAATGAAAGTATAAATTTGAAAGCAGCAACCAATCCTATAAATAAAGTAAATAGTGTTAAATAGTGTCTAATAAGAAAATAAAAAGTTTGTTATATAAACAATATGATGTTATGATAAATATGGTGATAAATATATGGGAAACAAAGATTTTACATTTTTAACAGGAAAACAGCTATCTGATAACAAAATTGACATAATAAAGAAAAGAGGTAGAAAGGCAGCTATTACAGACTTTTCTATTCTTTTAGGAGGTTATGTTAGTGATACGTATATAGATAATGATACCTCTTTAGAAGGGAGGGCTGGTTATTATTGGACAAAAACATCTGGTGAATTTAATAACAGCGTCCGTCTCGTTGATAGTTATGGTGGCATTTGCAGCAACGTTGTTAGCGGACGTCGTGACGGGGCTCGTCCAGCTTTACCGTTCTCTTCAATCTCTAACATCCCTACGAACGGAGTGAGTAGGGGGGCAAAAAAATCCAAAGATGGCATATTAGAAGTAGAATATGGATATTATCCTCAA
>CAVFIJ010000061.1:0-13008 GCA_963622405.1 Bacteroidaceae bacterium
ATATAACATCTTCCTTTCTTTTTATAAAGGCATATTAATTATTTAGAATGTATAAGTAATATGCAAGTTTAATACTCCCCTATATAGGTGTGTATACTATCATAAAAACCCGTAAAAGTCAAATCATACCTATATTCTACAAATATTATATCAGTTTTTTGTTAAAATAACAAACAAAATTACTTCACTGTGTAAAGTTTACACAAAAAGAGACATTAACTTATGCCTCATTTGTTTTCTTATGTCTATATAGAATTATACCAACACCTGCAATAACTGCAACTACTCCTCCAATAACTGAAAATATAATAATATTAGCACTTGTATTTGGTACAGAAACTACAACTCCTGTAGTCTCTGGAGATACTTTTAAAGTAACCTCATCTGTTACTTCTTTTTCTGAAGTAACTATTCCTACAACCCTTTGATAAGAGTCATCTGCTGGAGTATATATTTTTGCTGTTTCTGTATTTCCCTTAGCACTAAACTTAACACTAATATTTAAATCACTAGTAAGCTCAGAAGCAGGAATTCTTACCTTAAAATTTTCAGATGAACTAAAACTAGATTTAACATCTCCATTTTCATCTACTACTACAGTATTTGCAGTAGCACCACTAATAATAACACTATAACTATCTGCATTTACTAAAGCAGCAGACATAACTGGAGATTCATAATATTTTCCATCACTTGTTAAAGTAAGTTCATCACCATTAGTTGTTACTTTCATACTAACATCTGAGGCAGAATAACCTTCATTTTTAGCCTTAATAGCTCTTTCTACTAAAGGTTTAATATAATTAGTAACTAATATATCATCACTATTTTTAAAATCACTATTAATTTTAATACCTTGTGTTTCATCTAAATACCACCAAATAGCGGCCTGTGTAATATAGAAACTCTCTGATGTACTTCTTACAATATTCTTTTTAGGATATCCATTTTCTAGAATATACAAAAGTCCAGCATCTGCATCTCCACTAAGAGTAGCAGTTTGATTTTGAACAAGTGGTTTCTTATTAACATCTAAGCAGTATATATGGTCTCCTTCAGTTGTTTTAAACTCTGTAAATCCATATGAACCATCTAATACAAAGTCATCTACTCTATCTGCTCTTTGAATAGTTATAGAATTAGATGCAGCATATGAATGACTAACATTGCCAAACATTAAAGTTAAAGTAAATAATATAGCACACAATACTTTAAAACTTTTTCTCATCACTTAAATACCTTCTTTCTATTTAAGAACATTATAGCACACATATTCTTAAAAATCATTAAAAATATACAAAAAAAGATTACTATTATAATATTTAGTAACCTTTTTTAATGTAATCAAAAACTACAAATAATAACTTCTATTTTATAGTAATTCTTTTTTTCTAAGAGTAACAATACCTGCTCCTGCAACAGTCATAATAAGACCTAAAGCAACAGCAAATGGAGAAATATTAGAAGAAGTATTTGGAACTACAACTTCCATTCCACATTCAGCATTAAATGTCGCAGCATCTACTTCTCTACCATCATTTCCATAATATTTATCATCTGTATATGTACAAGATTTTTTACACTCTTTCTCATAAGTTTTCTTATCTGTCACATTACCATCTTTATCATAATATTTGCCATCTGTATATTTACAAATGTTTTGACATTGTTCTTTATAAGTAGATTCATCTGTTATATTTCCATCTTTATTATAATATTTGCCATCTGTATATTTACAAATATTTTTACACTCTTTTTCATAAGTCTTTTTATCTGTTACTTTTCCATCTTTGCCATAATATTTGCCATCTGTATATTCACAAACTTTTTTATTAACATTAATAGATAAATTAACAGTATCACTTACTGTCTTATCTTCAGAATATAAGCCAACTACTCTTTGATATGAATTATCTGTAGGAGTATATATTTTAGCAACATCATATGATCCAGTAGCTGTAACATTAACAGTTACATTAGAATTATCAGTAATATCTTTAGCTGCTACTCTAACTTTAAATTTATCTCCTGATTTAAATGTATTTTTCTCTGTTCCATCACTTGCTAAAATAGTTGCACTAACACCACTAACATTAACGGTATAACTTTCCGCAGAATTTAAAGTTACATTAATATAACCAGATTCATAATAAGACTTATCTTTATTTAAAGTCATTACTGAATTATCATTACTTACTTTCATACTAACATCTGAGGCAGAATAACCTTCATTTTTAGCCTTAATAGCTCTTTCTACTAAAGGTTTAATATAATTAGTAACTAATATATCATCACTATTTTTAAAATCACTATTAATTTTAATACCTTGTGTTTCATCTAAATACCACCAAATAGCGGCCTGTGTAATATAGAAACTCTCTGATGTACTTCTTACAATATTCTTTTTAGGATATCCATTTTCTAGAATATACAAAAGTCCAGCATCTGCATCTCCACTAAGAGTAGCAGTTTGATTTTGAACAAGTGGTTTCTTATTAACATCTAAGCAGTATATATGGTCTCCTTCAGTTGTTTTAAACTCTGTAAATCCATATGAACCATCTAATACAAAGTCATCTACTCTATCTGCTCTTTGAATAGTTATAGAATTAGAAACTGTTTCAGCATTGGCATTAAAACCAAAGACAAAAAGCATAAGAACAACTAAACAAATAGATAAAATTCTAGTAGTTTTCTTTTTAAATATTTTTTTCATTTTCGTCCTCCCCCTTCAAGCAAAATCTAAATATTATTTTGCTCTTTATGCCCGCTATACTATCACAAAATGTTGTTCTTGTCAAATTTTAAAAAACTAATTATTTTTTATATCTTTTATAAATAAAGTACTTAATATCATCTTTAAAATAATTAAAAGTAACCATCATAATTGTTGATAAAGGAAGAGCTAAAATAATACCCCATATTCCAAATAAAATACCAAAAATAAATACTGAACCAATAATAACAATAGGATGAAGTTTATTACTCTTACCATATATAAAAGGATTAATAACATATCCATCAATAGTAGAAAATATTAAAAAAGCTATAATAGTTCTAATAAATAATTTAGGACTAATTACAAATGCCGTAATCATAGCAATTAGATTAGTAATAATACCCCCAAAATAAGGAATTAAATTACTAAATGCCGCCAAAAAGCCAAGTAATAAATAATTCGGATGTCCTATTATGAAATAAAGAAATGTATATTCAAAAAATGAAATAAAAATAATTAAAACAAAACCAAATAAATATTTGTTTAAAGCATCATCTAATTCTTTTAAGTAATTATATATTTTAATATTATGTTTAAATAAATTACAAATACTAGCCTTTATTTTATCCATATCAATTAAAAAATAAATAGTAAGTGCAAATACAATAAATATTTTAGATATAATGTTAATAGAAATACCTATTATATCTATCATTCCATCTGATATATATTTAGTAATTTTTTGCATAAATTTATCATATAAATATGAAATTTCATCACTAATTGTTTTAAATTCAACATGATATTTTAAACTGATCTCTTTAAAAAAAGAAATAACCGTTTCATAAGCATCCCCTATTCCTTCAAATAAAATAGGTATAATTAAATAAAAAATAAACGTAAGTAAAAGAAAAAATAAAACAATAACAACTATAATTGCAAACTTTTTAGGAATACCTTTATCTCTAATTTTGTTTACAATAGAGCTGATCGCATATGCTAAAGCAAAAGCAATAAAAAAAGGTAATAACATTTGCATAAGCAAACTTACTACCTTAATCCAAAAAGTTCTTGTCATATAAATTAAATAAATAATAAAAGTAAAAATTGATATATTAAGAAGTTTATAATTCATAAATTACCTGCTTTCTAGCATAATAGTAACTGGGCCATCATTTTGAATACATAAAAACATATCTTCTCCAAAAAAGCCCTCTTCTAAAGAAACATATTCTCTTAATTTTTTATTAAAAGTATCATATAGTATATGAGCATCAGGACCATTCATTGCCATTTTATAACTTGGTCTATTACCTTTTTTAGTATCAGCATACAAAGTAAACTGAGAAATACTTAATATTTGACCTGAAACATCTAAAATAGATTTATTCATTATATGATTTTCATCATCAAAAATTCTTAAATTAACAATTTTTCTAACCATATAATCTATATCTGCTGAAGTATCGCCATCAGTAAAACCAACAAGAACAACTAAACCATAATCTATTTTATTTGTTATACCGCTAAAAGATACAGATGACTCTTTTGATCTTTGAATAATGGCTCTCATTATTTAATAAGCCTTTCTACATTGCTTATACCATTTATCATTCTAATATCATTCATAAATTTAATAAGTTCAGTTTTATTTTTAACTAAAACACTCATTTCTATACTATTACCATTACTATTTTTAGTAGTTAAAACATTTAAAACTCCAATTTTATCACTAGTTGCTTTTGTTACCACATTTAAAAGTACATCTTTATCAAAATCAAAATAAATAATAATATTTGTTAAATATTTATCATCCGTTTCATTCCAAGATACATTAATTAATCTTTCATTAATATTAGATATATTAGGACACATAGTTCTATGAACAGAAACACCACTTCCTTTTGTTATATAACCAGTAATTCTATCTCCATAAACAGGATTACAACAAGAAGCAATATTTACTTTAATATCACTCATACCATCTACTGTAACTGCACTCTTTTTATCAGTAACATTCATACCAAGCTTCTCAGCTTTCTCAAGCATTTTCTCTTCTTTAGAAACTTCTTCTTTGTATATTGCATCAAATACACTATCAATATTAAGTTTTCCGCTACCTAAATTAGAATAAATTTCTGTAAGTGAACCTAATTTAATTTTACTAAGAATTTTATCAATATTTTCTTCAAATACAGCATTACTAATTTTACGTTTTTTAAGTTCTTTATTTAAAATAACTTCTCCATTTTTAATATTTTCATCTTTATCTTGTTTATTAAAAAAATTCTTTATCTTATTACGTGCTTGTGTTGTTTTAACAATATTTAACCATTCTCTATTAGGTCCTATAGAATTATTATTAGTAATAATCTTAACCACATCATCACTTTTAAGTTCATAATCAAGAGGTACCATAACAGAATTAACTAAAGCCCCTGTCATTGAATCTCCAACTTTAGTATGAACCTTATATGCAAAATCAATTGGAGTAGAACCACTTGGAAGTTCAATAACATCTCCTAAAGGTGTAAAAACATAAATTGTTTTTTTAAGAATATCCTCTTGCAAGGCAGAAGCAACATCATCACTATTAGCATCAGTCCTTTTAAGTTCCATAATAGATTTAAAAAACTGTAACTTCTGTTCCATATCACTTTGAATAGCAACTTTACCACTACCATGTTCCTTATAAGACCAGTGCGAAGCAATACCATTTTCTGCAACTCTATCCATTTCATAAGTTCTTATTTGAATCTCATATAAATCACCATCAATACCAAAAACAGTAGTATGTAAAGAACGATACATATTTGTTTTAGGCATCGCAATATAATCTTTAAATCTATTAGGTTTAGGTTTAAACTTAGAATGAATAATTCCTAAAACTTGATAACATTCTTCTTCAGTGTCTACAAAAACCCTAAGAGCAAGTAAATCATATATTTCACTAAACTTTTTACCTTTTAAAAGCTTTTTATAAATACTATAAATACTTTTAGATCTTCCCTTAATTTCATGTTTAATATTATGTTTATTTAAAAGAGAAGAAACACTTTCAATCATTTTAGCAACACTTTTATCACGTTCAGCCTTACTAGCATTTAACTCTTCTGCTATTCCATAATACTCTGAAGGTTTTAAATAACGTAAAGATAATTCCTCAAGTTCAGTTTTAATGGAATTCATACCAAGTCTATGAGCAATTGGAGTTAAAATATCTAAAGTTTCTTTTGCAGTCTCCTTTTGATTTTTTTCATCTAAAACAAATAAAGTACGCATATTATGAAGTCTATCTGCTAATTTTAAAATAATAACCCTTACATCTTCTGCTAAACCTACTAAAATCTTTCTTTGATTACTAATAGCAGCTTCACTATCACCGGATAAATTAAGCCTGTTAATCTTTGTAAAACCCTCTACTAAAGATAAAATATCTTCTCCAAATTCCTCTTTAAATTCATCTTTATCAATATCACACATACTAATTGTATCATGTAATAAAGCACCTGCGATTGTACTAGCATCAGCCTGCGTACTAGTAACAATATAAGCGACAGAAAGAGGATGAGTAATATAATCCTCACCCGTAAGTCTTTTCTGCCCAAAATGTTTATCAAAAGCATAATTATAAGCTTTCTCAATTAATTCTAAATCACTTTCATCAGTTATATAAGTTTTAACTTTATTATTTAATATGTCAAAATTATCACATATTATATGTTTACTCACCAAATATCACCTCTTTTTTTTAAGAATTAATACCTTTAATTTCTAACTCATCTACTTCATCTTTAAATTCCTGTTTCTTACGTTCAGGCTTTTTCTTGCCATTTTTTAAATCATGTTTATTAATTTCAAGCCACATTTGACTTGCAACAAATAGTGAAGAAAGAATTCCAGTAACAAGCCCTACAAGTAAAGCAATATTAAACTCATATATATCATTAGAACCAAGTAAAATAAGAGTAACAACAGGAATTAATGTAGTAATTGTTGTAATAATACTACGATTTAATATTTCTCTTAAACTAGTATTAACAATAAGATTCATTTCTTCTTTTGTTTTCTTCTTTTTATCCTTTTTAAAGTTTTCTCTTATCCTATCAAACGTAATAATAATATCGTTTACAGAATATCCAATAATAGAAAGTATGGCCGCAATAAAGATAGTTGCAATCTCTAATCTTAATGCAGAGAAAACAGCTATAGTAACAAATACATTAAGTAATATTGCACATATACAACTAATACCATAATTAAATTTAAATCTAAATGAAATATAAAGAATAATGGCAATAAAGGCTAAAATAAGAGATATAATAGCATTCTTTATAAGTTCCTGTTTAACAACGTTAGATATAACACCAATATCAGTAGAAGCATCATACTTTTCTTCAAAATAATTTTCTGTACTCATTGACTTCTTCTTAGATAAAGTCTCACTTATTTTAACTTCATAAGTACCATCAGATTGCTTTTCAAATGAATACATATCATAATTTAACTTATCCATATCTCTTTGTAGTTGCATTTCAGTTAACTTTTCATCAGTCTTAATATCAATAACTGTTCCACCTTTAAAATCAACACCTAAATTAAGCCCAGATTTAGCAAAGAATATACAGCCAATAAGACAAATAACAGCAAAAGCAATCCAGAAGAACTTTCTAATTTTTACAAAATCTAAATTTTTATAAAAATACTTTGTCCTTTTCTCTCCCTTACTAATATTTGGAATATCTTTTTTATTAACTCCAATAAAAAGTAAAGGTTTATCATCAAATTTACCAGTTTCAACAAACTTCTTCATAAGCCATCTATTAAAGAAAACCATAACGGCAAATGTTACAAATATACTAATAATAAGCATAGTTGCAAACCCTTTAACACTACTTTGTCCAAAAATAAACAATATAACAGCAGTAATAAGTGTTGTAATATTAGCATCTAATATTGTACCAAAAGATTCCTTATTACCATTTTTAAGAGCGTTAGGAACGCTCCTGCCAGCGTACATCTCATCTTTAATTCTAGAAAAATTAATAACATTAGAATCAACTGCCATACCTACACCAATAATCATAGCGGCAATTCCAGGTAAAGTAAGAGTACCACCTAAAAGCCAGAATATAAAGAATGTTAAAGCAGTATAAAGAATAATACATACACTTGTTAAAACTCCTGAAACTCTATAAACAACAATCAAAAATAAACAAATAAGAATTATTCCAACAACCCCTGCAGTAGCAGTTTTAGAAAGAGAATCAGTTCCAAAAGATGCATCAACGCTCTTAGATGAAACTTCAATTAATTTAGTAGGCATACTACCAGAATTAATTAAATCTACAAGACTTTCAACTTCTTCCTGCTCAAAGTTACCTTGTATTATTACATCACTACTAAAACCTTGGCTAACAGTTGCAACTGAAATACATCTAGAATCATTTAAAGAGCCACATTTAGCTTCTTCGCTACTAAAAGAATCAGTAACAGAGTTATAATCAAGCCATATAACAATTCTGTTATCCTCCATTTGACTTACTTTTTTAGTAGCCTTATAAAAGGCATCTTTATCTTTTACACTAAGTGATACAACATAATTACCACTATTATCCTGTGATACTTTAGCACCACCACTTTTTAATACATCACTAGTCATAAGTAAATTATCATCAGTATCTCTAAAAGTTAAACTAGCAGTTTGACTAAGTACTTCTCTTGCTTCTTTAGCATTATCAATACCCGCAAGCTGAACTCTTATTTTATCTCCCTCAATACTAATTTCAGGTTCTAATACCCCTAAAACATCTATTCTTTTAACTAATGTCTTATAAGTTGCCGTAACCATATCACTTGTTACTTTCTCTCCATTAATACTTTCAATATCATACAAAACTTCAAATCCACCTTGTAAATCAAGACCTAATTTAACGTTTTGTAAAGTAGGAATAAGTAAAGCAATAGAAGCTGCAACTATAATAATAGATATTATAATACTTCCAATTAATTTTTTCATTTTCTACTCCTCTTCTTCAAAATATACCTTCCTATTTTTTTTATTTAATTTACTTTTAAAATATGCATCAATTTCATCATTAGAAGATGTAAATATATCACTAACCATATCATTAAGAGATAAGTTAGAACTTCTTATCCATTTGGTTTCTTTTAAATAATTCCAAACATCTTCTGCGGTTAAATAATCATAACCACTTCTTTTAAGTTCAGATACTTTAGATTTTAATGCAGGAAGCAATCTTTTATATAACTGTTCTAAACTTTCAAACTCATCAATCATATTTTCATCCTCCTTAAAGGTACATATACATTATATTATAAAATGGGTATTTTTTAAAGTATTACTAAAAAAATTATGTATAAAAGAAAAAAAACACTAAATTAATCAGTGCTTTTTATAAAATCAAGACTATCTTCGTCTACTTTTTTGAGTGTCTTTTTGGTACCATCATCAGTAGTATAAGTAAGTGAGTCATCATCATTAATAATAAACTCATAAGTCTTACTTTCTTTGTCTTCATCTTTTGTAGTTACAACAGTAATCTTACTAGCATCATATGTATAACTACCTTTTAATATACTATCTTTCATACCAATAACAGCAGTCCCTTCACTATCAAGTTTAAGTTCCATATCACTTTCACTAGTAACTATTTCTTCTGTATCTTCTACTAAATTATCATCTTTATCCGTACTATAACTTCCTGCAATAGAAACATTATCAGTATTAGTATCAGTATCATAATCATAATCGTATTCTGTATTATCTGTAGTTGTATTTTCTTCAGTCTCAGTATCTTTATTACCACTAAACATAAAATATCCTAAAATACCTAAAATTAATAATACAATTATAATAATAATTATAGTTAAAGCACTCTTATTTGATTCCATATCATAACCTCTCTTTCTGCAATTATAATGCCCATTTTTAACTAAATTATTACTTATTTAAAATTTTTAATTTTTTTAAAACTTTTTTTTCAATTCTAGATATATATGACTGACTTATTCCAAGAAGATTAGCTACATCTTTTTGAGTCATCTCATCTTTCCCATATAAACCATATCTTAAAACCATAATCATTTTATCTCTTTCATTTAATTTTTCAATTTCTTTATACATTAAATACTTCTCAGTTTCTTTTTCAATTCCTTTAGTAACAATATCAGGATCAGTACCTAAAATATCTTCTAAATGTAACTCATTACCTTCTGAGTCAAAACTTAAATTATCCTCAAAACTAACTTCTCCTTTTCGTTTTTTATTTTTTCTTAAAAACATAAGTATTTCATTATCAATACATCTAGATGCATAAGTCGCAAGTTTAATATTTTTATCTAACTTATAAGTATTAACTCCTTTAATTAAACCAATAGACCCAATACTAACTAAATCCTCTAAGTCAACACCTGTATTTTCATATTTTTTAGCTAAAAAAACAACAAGTCTAAGATTATGTTCAATAAGTTTTTTTCTAGAAAATTCATCTCCATCCATACTTCTTTTTACATAATAAACTTCATCTTCTTTGGAAAGAGGTGCAGGAAGTTTATCAGCACTACCAATAAAAAAAATAGACTGTTCATAAAACAAACTCATAATAAATTCTTTTATTTTTTTAAACATTAAATACCCTCCATTTGATTATTTAAAAGTATGTCCGCTAAAGCAAACTTTGTACTTGTAAAACCTAAAAGAACATCATAACAATTATCATTGATAATAATTTTTGCCTCAATACATTCTAAAAGACTAGTCCCACTTGCCGTTGCACATGGAATATATTTTTTTTGCTCTTTAAATCTATTTGGACCATTAGTTAAAATAACAGGCCTTTTATGATAAATAAGATTATTACCTGTATCTAAATAGCCTGTAGTATTAATTTCTTTTCCTGAAATAATAAGCTTAATATTATAAATATTTTTTATTTTCTTTTGAAATACTTTCATATTTTTAGCATATAAATATAAAATAAAGGGTGTTATAAATACTAAAACAATAATATTTATACTAAAACCATTATGATAAAATATTATTCCACTATGTTGGTATGAAAACTCAATGTTTAGCAAATATAAAAATCCACCAAGGAATATACTAACAATATAAAAAGTTATAATATTGGTAATAGTATACTTAATATTTTTATAAAAAAAAGCAACTAAATTCATAATTATACTAAGGTATAATTTTATTATAAATAATTCATATGAATTTATACTAAAAAATAAAACTAATACAGAAAGGCTTCCTATAAAAGCTGCGAGAATAATATTAAAAATAGGTGCATTCCTTTTCAAAATAATAGATGTTGTAAGTAATAAAAGAAAATCAAAAATAAAATTAAGAAGCAATACCATATCAATATATATAGTCATATTCCTCACCTTCTTAAGTATAAAAAAAAAGACATAAAATTTATGTCGTTTTTATATAAGGTTTTAAAAATTCCCCAGTATAACTTTTATCGCATTCTATAACTTTTTCTGGTGTTCCTGTGCATACAACACTACCACCACCATCTCCACCAAGAGGTCCTAGGTCAATAATATAGTCTGCGACTTTAATAACATCTAAATTATGTTCAATTACTAAAACAGTATCCCCATTATCTACAATTCTATTTAAAATAACAAGTAACTTTTTAATATCATGAATATGTAATCCTGTAGTTGGTTCATCTAAAATAAATAAACTCTTACCTGTTGGCTTCTTTTGAAGTTCTTTAGCAAGTTTAACCCTCGCAGCCTCTCCTCCAGATAAAGTAGGTGCCGGCTGACCTAGTTTAATATAACCAAGTCCTACATCTACTAAAACTTGAAGTTTATTTTTAACCTTTGGAATATTAGTAAAAAATTCTAAAGCTTCATCAACAGTCATTGATAAAACATCATATATATTTTTATCTTTATATTTTATTTGTAATGTTTCTGTATTATATCTAGTACCATGACAAACTTCACAAGGAACATATACATCAGGTAAAAAATGCATCTCTATTTTTTTTACACCATCGCCAAAACATGCTTCACATCTTCCACCTTTTACATTAAAAGAAAATCTTCCTTTATCATATCCCCTCATTTTAGCTTCTTTTGTACTTGTAAATACATCTCTAATATCATCAAATACTCCAGTATAAGTCGCAGGATTACTTCTAGGAGTTCTACCAATAGGGTCTTGTGAAATATTAATAACCTTATCAATATTTTGAATACCTTTAATTTCTTTAAATTTACCTGGCTTTACTTTAGAATTATATAAAGAACTTACTAATTTTTTATATAATATTTCGTTTATTAAAGTACTTTTACCACTGCCAGATACTCCTGTTACACAAACAAACATTCCAAGAGGAATCTTAACATTAATGTTTTTAAGATTATTCTCTTTAGCACCTTTTATCTCAATAAATAATTTATTACCTTTTCTTCTTTTTAAAGGAACATCTATCTTTAAACTACCATTTAAATAATTACCTGTTAAACTATCTTTACATCTCATAACATCTTCTGGTGTACCACTTGCAATAATAGAACCACCATTTACTCCAGCACCTTTACCTATATCAACTAAATAATCAGCCGCAAGCATTGTTTCTGTATCGTGTTCAACTACAATTAATGTATTACCTAAATCTCTCATTTCTTTTAAAGAATTAATAAGTTTTTCATTATCCCTTTGATGTAGTCCAATAGATGGTTCATCTAAAACATATAAAACGCCTGTTAGTCTAGAACCAATTTGGGTAGCAAGCCTAATTCTTTGAGCCTCTCCTCCAGATAATGTTCCAGCTTGTCTATCTAAACTTAAATATTCAAGTCCTACATTAATAAGGAAATCAAGTCTATTACAAATTTCTTTAATAATAAGTTCGGATATTTTAGCCTCTTCTTCTGTAAGAATTATATTATCAAAGAATTTTTTTATATCTAAAATACTTTTACATGTAAGATCATAAATATTAATACCATTAATTAATACTGACAAAATACTTTCTTTAAGTCTTGCACCACCACAATAATCACACTTAAGTTCGGTCATATAATTTTCTATCCACTGTCTTATCCAAGTACTTTTAGTTTCTACATATCTTCTTTCTAAGTTAGTTATAATTCCCTCATAAAAACCTTTAGTACTTCTCTTATTACCGGTTTTAGAAACATAATTAAATGTTAAGATGTCATGAGTACCATATAAAATAATATCTAATTCTTTTCTAGTAAGTTCACTTATTTTTTTATTCATATCTATATTATAG
>CAVFIJ010000062.1:0-5729 GCA_963622405.1 Bacteroidaceae bacterium
GAGCAATTTCAAACCTATATTGAAATAGGTTTCCTCTTTTTGTCACATGTACTTGTGCCATAAATCCTCCTTCTAAAAATCTTTAGAAAAGAGAATAAAAACTAGCTTAACGCTAGTTTCTATTAATGTGCACATGTATTTTTCCCTTATAATATGGAGATTTTTTTAATTTGTGCACATAATTTTTGGTATCATGTGCACAAAATGTGCACAAATGGCGTCATGTGCACAATTTTTTGCCTTTTTTTGACTATTGTCAAACTCACAAACCCTTATAAAACAAGCTATTTACCACAACACTGTTTATACTTGCGTCCACTGCCACATGGACACATTTCATTACGTCCTATTTTCTTTACTCTCTTTGGAGATTGTTTTTTTATTTTGTTATTATTTTCTACTGCTGTCCCCTTAATAACCTGTTTCCTTTCAGTATTTTGCCTTATTTCAGCATGAAGTAAAAATCTTGTAATATCAGTATCAATAGTATCTAATAAGTCATCAAATTTTTCATAACCTTCTGCTGTATAAGCACGTAGTGGGTTTTCTTGTCCATATCCTCTTAAATGAATTCCTTCTCTTAATATGCTCATTTCATTAATATGTTCCATCCAGTGGGTATCAATTACTCTTAATGATATAGCTTTTTCAAATTCATTTCTTACTTCTTCTGGAATATCTTTCATTCTTTCTTCATATTCCTCGGTAACCGTTTCATATATAGTATTGGTTAGACTATCAGCATCTAAATCATCAAGATTTTTTATTTCTAATTTATTTTTAAGCAAATTTTGATTAGTAGATTCTAATATTTCACTAACATCAAGTCCTGTTAATTCTCCATTTTCATTAATATGGTCTTTTACAAATGCTTCTATATGATCATAAAATGTTTTTAAAACCATATCATGAATACTTTCACCATCTAAGATAGCATTTCTTTTATCATAAATGATTCCTCTTTGATTATTTAAAACATCATCATATTCTAATAAATGTTTACGTGTATCAAAGTTGTTCCCCTCAACTCTTTTTTGGGCTGATTCGATTGATTTTGATAATGATTTACTTCTGATTGATAATTCTCCATCAAATCCTACTTTTTGTAATAAAGCTTTAGCACTATCTGTCCCAAATCTTACCATAAGTTCATCTTCAAAACTTACACAAAATTGGGTCATACCTGGGTCTCCTTGACGTCCAGCACGTCCTCTTAGCTGATTATCAATACGTCTTGACTCATGTCTTTCTGTTCCAAGTACACATAAACCACCAAGTTCTTTTACTCCTTCACCTAGTTTTATGTCAGTTCCACGTCCAGCCATATTTGTAGCAATGGTAACAGCACCTTTTTCTCCTGCTTTGGCAATTATTTCAGCTTCTCTTGCATTGTTTTTAGCATTTAAAACTTCATGTTTTATTTTTTCTTTTTTTAGCATGCTACTTATAAGTTCACTATTTTCAACTGCAATAGTTCCTACTAAGACAGGCTGTCCCTTGCTATGTCTTTCTTTTATCTCTTTGACAATAGCAGAGTATTTCCCAGCTGCGGTTGCAAAAATTAAGTCTCCATAATCTACTCTTGCGATTGGTTTGTTTGTTGGTATTTGAATAACATACATATTATATATATCTCTAAATTCTTCTTCTTCTGTTTTAGCAGTTCCAGTCATTCCTGATAGCTTTTTATACATTCTAAATAAATTTTGAAATGTTATAGTAGCAAGTGTTTTGGTCTCTTCATTTATTTCCACGCCTTCTTTGGCCTCAATTGCTTGATGTAATCCCTCTGAAAAGTTTCTTCCTGGCATAAGCCTTCCTGTAAATTGGTCAACTATTACTATTTTTCCGTCTTGAATGACATAGTCAAAGTCTCTTTTCATACTATAATTTGCACGAAGTGATTGGTTTATGAAATGAACTAAGGTTGTATGTTCTATATCATAAAGATTTTTTATATTAAAATAGCTTTCGGCATTTTTTATTCCCTCTTCATCTAAGGAAACGGCTTTTGTTTTTTCATCATATATATAACCTTTATTTTCTTTTAAACTTTTGGCAAATTTATCTGCTTGCATATACAAATTAGCTGATTGCATTTTTCCCCCAGATATTATAAGAGGTGTTCTTGCTTCATCTATTAATACTGAGTCAACTTCATCTATAATTACAAAGTTTAATGGCCTTTGAACTCTATCTTCTGCTTTCACTACCATATTATCTCTTAAATAATCAAAACCAATTTCATTGTTAGTAGAATACATAATATCACAGTTATAGGCATCTTTTTTTTCTTGTCTTGAGTATTCTCTATAGTTTACTCCAACAGTTAAACCTAAATATTCATATATTTTACCCATCCAATTCGCATCTCTTCCTGCTAGATATTCATTTACAGTAATGATGTGAACTCCTTTACCTGTTAGGGCATTAGCATAAGCAGGCAATACGGAAGTTAGAGTTTTTCCTTCTCCAGTTTTCATTTCAGAAATATTACCATAATGAATGGCAAGTCCACCTAATATTTGAACATAGTATGGTTTCTCACCAATTACACGATACGCAGCTTCTCTTGCAACAGCGAATGCTTCCACAAGGATATCTTCAACATCTGCTCCATCTTCTATTCTTTTTTTAAACTCTAAAGTTTTGCTTTGAAGTTTTTTATCTGATAGTTTAGTCATTTCTTCATCTAGTGCAACTACTTCATTAGCAATAACTTTAAAACGTTCTAATTCTTTATATTCATGATCAAAAATCTTTTTTAAAAAGTTCATCTTTTGTCATCCTTTCTAATAATGTATTATACCAAAAAAAGATATGGATATAAAGAAAAAAAGACTGAAGAAGTCTATTTTTCTTTAATAATTCCGTAATTTCCGTCTTTACGTTTATAAATTACTTCAGTTTCATTGCTTTTGGCATTTTTAAATATAAAGAAGTCATGATCTATTAAATTCATTTGTAATATAGCTTCGTCTTCACTCATTGGTTTTAGTTCTATTTCTTTTCGCTTAACTATTTTACTTAAATCTTTTTCTTCTTCTTCTATTTCAAAGTCTAAGGTTAATCCAACTATTTTTTCTTTATTAGCCTTTTTACTCATTCTTGTTTTATTTTTTCTTATCTGTCTTTCTAATTTATCAAGTACTAAATCTATCGCAGCATATGCATCTCTATTAGCTTCTTCTGCACGTAAAATCATTTTTTTAGCAGGAATTGTAACTTCAACTATTTGTAATTTACCATCAGGTCTTATAACTACGCTTGCAACAAAATCATCAGGTTTTTCAAAGTATTTGTCAAGTTTTCCAAGTTTATTTTCAACATATTCCTTAATGCTTTCTGTAACTTTAAATTTTTTTCCACGGATTTTATATTCCATATTAAACTCACGTTCCTTTCGCTTAAGGTAAGCTTAGTGATAAAAGCTTAAATACTTTTGTTTCCACATAAGCACCTTCTACGAATATTATAGCATATTTATTATAAAAAATATATGATTAACACGTGAAAAAATTTATTGATTTTTTCTCAAAATTTTTGCTTCCTCCAATTCTTCTTTTAAAATTTTTAATAAAATCTCATCTTTATATTTGTTTTGAAATTCTTTTACCCATAATAATGCATATAAATAATTTTTATAGGTTAATAACATATCTTTTTTCATTATTATTTTTCCCCTTTTATTTTATATTTTATGTAATAAAACAGAAAAAAACTACACTAAAGTAGCTTTTTGTTCAACAACATTTTTCGCTTGTAGTCCTTTATCAGTACGGACTAAATCAAATTCAACGTATTGTCCTTCTACCAAAGTTTTATATCCTTCTGATAGAATTGCTGAATAATGCACAAAAATATCTTCTTCATTATTATATTCAATAAATCCAAAGCCCTTTTCATTATTGAACCATTTGACTTTACCTCTCACAGGTACATCTTCCTTCCTATTCAAATATATAAAACATAAAACTTTTTTAGTCGGGCCCGACATATCTATTCTAGCATGTTTCATGTTTTTATTCTTCCGATATGTTTAAATGCTTAATTTTTATGTTTATTTGTTATTTTTGACATAAAGCGAAAAGCACCTCTATCATTTAAGCAGGTTTAACCAACACTTATTCTTTCTTTTATTTTTTGAAACAAAGAGTATGATATTATGATAGCGTCAAATAGAAAAAGAGGTTTTATGCGGGATATAGTAATAAATAATTCTATTAATCTGGTTAAAAGACAGTACCCTGAATATGATGATGAAAAAATAGCTGTTATTAAGTATGGGCTTGAGGGTATTTATCTTACTATAAGTAAAAGTATAATTATTTTTTCAGTTGCCTATTTTATAGGAATATTTAAAGAACTTATAATTTTTATGCTTATTTATAATGTGATTAGAATGCCATCATTTGGTGTTCATGCTTCTTCTAGTAAAATATGTCTTATTACATCTACTATAACTTTTATAGCATCTACATATTTATGTACTATTATTTCGTTTTCTATTTGGATTAAGTTATTACTTGGAATTATTTGTACTGCGATTATATTTAAAAATAGTCCTGCAGATACTGCGAAAAGACCTATAATAAATAAAAAGAGAAGATGGGGTTATAAGGTTATTTCTACATTATTAGCAGTTTTATTTGTAATACTATCTATATTAATACAAAATAATTTTGTGGCTAATGCATTTTTAATTAGTCTTATAATACAATCTATAATGACTTCAAGGATAACTTACAAACTGTTTAATCAGACATATGATAATTATAAAAATTATCAAGATAATTAATGGTTTAAATTTTTATTTAAACATAGAGAAATAGGAAGGGAGGCAATAATATGAGCATTTTTACATCAATGTTAGCAAAAGTAGGAGAATTATTTGCAGGTTTAGGAAGTAATATGTGTGCACTATTGTGGCTTGACGAACCTGAAACACCAAAAAGTTTAATAAAATAATTTTAATGAAAAAAAATGTAGACAAACAATCTACATTTTTATTATTACTCTTTGAGTTATATAATTTTTATTTATTTCACATTCATGCTTTATGTTTTTGTTTTCTTTTACTATTTTTTGAACCAAACTCAAACCATATCCATGTCCTTCTCCTTTTGTAGTATAACCAGCAGAAGAAATGCTTTCAATATCAAGTGTTCCTTCAAAATTATTAGTTATATCTATATATAAGAAATTATCTATAATATAAAATTCTATAGTGATATGACGATTTTTTAAATCCTTTACTTCTTCTATGGAATTATCAAGAAAAACGCCTATGATAGTACATGTATCTCTTTTTATAGAATCACTTAAATCTATTAATGAGGCTGTTTTAACATCTTTTGAAATCTCTAATTTATATTTGATTCCAAATTCAACAATTTTAGAAAGTTTGGCATGAATAAGAGCTCTTATTTCACCTTCAGGAATTTTAATTATTTTATTTATGATTTTGTTATTAAGGTTTTTCTTTTCTCTTAATATTGTTTCTATATATTTAATAACCTTTTCATCATTAGTCATATTTTGTATGGTAAGTAATTGATTTTTATTTTCGTGATTAGTAATTCTATACTTATTTACCATATCTCCGTATTCTTGAAGACTTGAAAGACTTGTACGATATTTAATATTCATTTGGTTATAATTGTTTTCACTATTCACAAATTTAATTACCATATAAACAAATACTAAAGTTAATAAGGCATTAGTTGTAA
>CAVFIJ010000063.1:0-6175 GCA_963622405.1 Bacteroidaceae bacterium
CTTATCAAAAAAAGACATAAAAACATTAGAGAAAGAAATCTAATGTTTTTTTGTTAAATTATGTAGTGAATTCTATAAAGAATAATTATTATATTTTTAATTTTAAAAAATATATAATTAATGCAATAAGTATTATTAGTATTAAAAGACATATATTTAAATATATGGGGTGAGTTAATGATACTGGAGGTATTATTTATTGCAGTAGCCCTTTCAATGGATGCTTTTGCTGTTTCTATTTGTAAAGGGCTTTCTTTTTTTAAAATAAATATAAAAAAAATAATTACTATTAGTTTGTACTTTGGGGTTTTTCAGGCTATAATGCCTATTTTAGGTTATATGCTAGGATCATCATTTCAAACTTTATTTGATAGTATAGATCACTGGATAATTTTTATTTTATTATTTATAATTGGTTTAAATATGATATTAGAATCATTTAAAGAAAAAGAAAATAAAA
Source organism: Bacteroidaceae bacterium (assembly GCA_963622405.1). GTDB lineage: Bacteria > Bacillota_I > Bacilli_A > RF39 > UBA660 > Coprosoma. The sequence continues at coordinate 461 of CAVFIJ010000063.1, forward strand.
ATGATAATACAAATTTTAAAGAAATGATAGCTCTTTCTCTTGCGACAAGTATTGATGCTTTTGCTGTTGGAGTAACTTTTGCATTTTTAGATATTAATATCATTATAGCGGCTTTTATAATAGGTCTTACAACCTTTATTTTATCTTCTCTTGCGGTTTTTATAGGATATAAAATTAATACAATTTCATCTAGAAAAGCAGAAATAGTAGGAGGATTAATACTAATATTAATAGCTTTTAAAATATTATTAGAACATTTATTTAATTAATGATATGAAGTAATTTAAAAAGATTGACTAGCAAACTTTTGTATGATACTCTTAGTATGGTGATACTTATGAGTAATGTATATATGTGTATAGATTTAAAAAGTTTTTATGCTTCTGTTGAATGCACAGAAAGAGGTTTAAATCCTCTTGATACTAATTTAGTAGTCGCAGATAAGGAAAGAACAGATAAAACAATATGTCTTGCGGTAAGTCCATCTTTAAAAAAATATGGTCTTAGTGGACGTTCTAGGTTATTTGAAGTTGTAAAAAAAGTCAAAGAAATTAATAATACAAGATTTAAAAATAATAACAATAAATTTATAGGTTCTTCTTATTTAGATAGTGAGTTAAGTAAAAATAAAGCATTAAAATTAGATTATATTGTAGCCCCTCCACATATGAATAAATATATGGAAGTAAGTTCCACTATATATAATATATACTTAAAATATTTGTCTAAAGATGATATACATGTATATTCTATTGATGAAGTATTTTGCGATATAACAAATTATTTAAAAATGTATAAGTTAAATCCTATTTCACTTACTAGTAAGATTATTAAAGATGTATATGATACTACGGGTATAACAGCAACTGCAGGAATTGGAACAAATATGTATTTAGCAAAAGTTGCTATGGATATTTTAGCTAAACATAAAAAGCCTAATGAAATAGGGGTTAGAATTGCCGTTATTGATGAGATAACATATAGAAAACAATTATGGAATCATAAACCTATTACAGATTTTTGGCGTGTAGGAAAAGGTATTTCAAAAAAATTAGAACAATATAATATATATACAATGGGTGATGTTGCAAGAGTTTCTTTAGATAATGAGGATTTATTATATAATTTATTTGGTATTAATGCTGAATTATTAATAGATCATGCATGGGGCTATGAGCCTGTTACAATGAGTGATATAAAAGCTTATAAGCCTAAGCATAATAGTATATCTAAGGGGCAAGTTTTATCATGTGCTTATTCATATGAAAAAGTTAAAATAATTATAAGAGAAATGTTTGATGCTCTTGCTTTAGAACTTATGCAAAAGAAAATGGTTACGGAAAAACTTGTTTTAGATTTAAATTATGAAAAAGATAAAGTAAAAAATGATAGTATTGATAGATATGGAAGACTTGTTCCAAAACCTTCTCATGGAACAATTAATTTAGATTTTAAAACTTCTTCTTCTATAATAATCATGAAAAAAGGATTAGAACTTTTTGAACGTATAGTTAATAAAGATTTACTTGTAAAGAGAGTAACTGTTACGGCAGCACTTATAGAAGACGAAAGTAAACAAATTAATGTTCAATTAGATATGTTTAGTAATAATTATATAAATGAAAAAGATATAGAACTTCAAAAAACCATATTAAATCTAAAAAATAAATATGGTAAGAATTCTATTTTAAAAGCTATGAATTTAGAAGAGGGTGCAACTATGATAGAAAGAAACAATCAAATAGGAGGTCATAAAGCATGATAAATAAATATGATGACATTATAAATTATTCACATTATGAACCAATGAGACATAAAAGAATGCCTATTTTAGAAAGAGCATCTCAGTTTGCACCTTTTGCGGCTCTTACAGGGTATGAAGAAAAAATTAAAGAAGTAAGCAAAGAAAAATATGATAAGAAAGAAATATTAGAAGATAAAATAAATGAAATTGATTTAAAACTAGTAAGATTAAAGTCTATTATAAAAGAGAAACCTCTTATTACAATTACATATTTTAAAGAAGGAACATATTTATCTTATACTGGTAATTTAAAACAAATAGATGATATAAATAGGGTTTTAGTATTTACAAATAGAAAGAAAATACCTTTAGAGGATGTAATGGAAATAAGTATATAAAAATGGAATAACTTTTTTGACATATAGACATATAGTAAAAAAAAGTAGTATAATTACCTAAAGAAATGTATTGGAGGAATGAATATGAAAAGAATACTTACAGGTTTACAGCCAACAGGGGAACTTACACTTGGTAATTATATAGGTGCTATAAAACAGATGGTAACTCTTCAAGATAAATATGATTCATTTATTTTTGTCGCAGATATGCATTCTATAACTATTTCACAAGATCCTATTAAATTAAAAGAAAATATTAAAAAATTACTAGCAGTTTATTTAGCATGTGGGATAGATCCAAATAAAAATACAATATATATTCAGTCAGAAAATGAATATCATACTAATATATCATGGTTATTAGAATGTACTGTTTATTTTGGGGAATTATCTAGGATGACTCAGTTTAAAGATAAAAGTAAAAAAAATAAAAATTTTACTTGTGGTCTTTTTACTTATCCTGTTTTAATGGCCGCAGATATACTTGCTTATGATGCTGATTATGTACCTGTTGGTATTGATCAAAAACAACATGTTGAAATAGCACGTGATATTGCTTTAAGATTTAATAAAAAATATGGTGATACTTTTAAATTGCCAGAACCAATTATAAGTGAAAGTGGTATTAAAATAATGGATTTACAAGACCCAATACATAAAATGAGTAAATCAGGAAGTAATGAAAAAGGAATAATACGATTACTAGAAGATCCTCTTTCTGCTAGAAAGAAAATAATGAGTGCAGTTACTGATAGTGAATCAATAGTAAGATTTGATATGGATAGTAAACCCGGTATATCAAACTTAATTAATATATATTCATCATTAACTGGTAAGAATATTAAGGATATAGAAAAAGAATTTACGGGTGCTAATTATGGTACTTTTAAAAAAGCAGTTGCGGATGTTTTAGAAAAAGAGTTAGTACAGATTCAAACAAAATATAATGAAATATTAAATGATTCACAGTTAGATGATATTTTAGATAAAGGAATAGCAAAAACAAGAGAAATAGCTAAAGAGAAATTTATACAAATGAAAAGCAAAATGGGACTAGGAAGATAGTCTTTTTTTGTATAATAATGTCAAGTAATTATTAATAATTTATTTTATTTTCTAAAGAGTATCTTCATATATGATATAATTTTCTTATAAAGTATATGGAGTTGGTTTAGATGAAGAAGATATTGTTTACGCTAGTAATTATATTATCCTTTACTATAATGATAGATGCAAAAGCTGTTTATTCAGATTCAGCTGTAGGAACATATGAAAATGAACTTGCTAAATTTCCATCTAGCTATCAGACAAAAATTAAAGTATTACATCAAAAATATCCTAATGCTATTTTTGTCGCACAGTCTTTATTTTTTGACTGGAAAAAGTATAAAGAAATAAGTGTGTCATGGGATACAATGTTATCTGCTGAACTTGTTAAAGACAAAAGTTTAGTATATTATACTGCAGATTCATCTTATAAAGCTGAAAAATATGGAAGTACTTTATGGTATCAAGCAACTAAAAAGGCTGTTGAATATTATTTAAATCCTTATAATTTTTTAGATGAAAAGCATATATTTCAGTTTGAATCATTATTTTATCATGATTATCAAAATGAAAAAGGTGTAGAAAAAATATTAAAAGGTACATTTATGGCAAATAAAATATGTCCTGGTTCAAATAAAACATATGCAAATGTAATTTTAGAGGCTTCTAAAAATAATAATGTAAGTGCTTATATGATTGCATCTCGTTTAAGACAAGAACAAGGTACAAAGGGTACAAGTGATTTAATTTCTGGTAAGTATCCTAATTATGAGGGACTTTATAATTACTTTAATATAGCAGCTTCTGGAAAGACTAATGCATCTACTATAGAAAGTGGTCTTAAAAAGGCTAAGACAGAAGGATGGACATCACCATATTTAGCTATTATAGGGGGAACTAAATTTATTTATAAAGAATATGTTGGTATTAATGATACATATAATGTAAAAGGACAAATGACTAATTATTTGCAAAAATGGGATGTTTATGGTCCTATGCTTGCTAATCATCAATATATGCAAAATATTGCGGCTGTAACATCTGAGGCTGAAACAACATATAGTTCTTATTCATCTGTATCCGGTTATCAAAATAATAAATATATATTCTATATTCCAATATATAAAGATGCTCCAAATACATCTAATACTAGTACAAATACTAATACAAATACAAATACTAATGCAAATACAAATACAAATACAAATACTAGTACAAATACTACTAATAATACTAATAATTATAAACTAGGAGATGTTAATAAAGATGGTGTTATAAACTCTGCTGATTTATTAATTGTAAGACAGTATTTAATTGGTATTAAAAAACTAGAAGGTAATAATTTTAAAGCTGCTGATGTAACTAAAGATAATAAGATAAATTCTAGTGATTTACTTAGAATAAGACAGCATTTAATTGGAACACGTAAAATATCATAAGATGAGGTGAAATATGAAAAGATTAAATTATATATTATTTACATTTATTAAATTTTTAGGTTTTAATTTAAGTGTTAATGCAGGGGGTGGATCTTTATCTGTTAGTAATTCTAATGTAACTGTAGGTAGTTCATTTACTGCAAGTGCTAATTTATATTCAGTTGCGGCTTGGAATGTTAAAATTAGTGCTTCTGGGCCTGTTTCTGGATGTAGTTTAAGTGCTGCAGATTCATCTACTAGTGCTACAAATGTATCAAAGACAATATCAGTTAAATGTAGGGCTACAGGTACTGGTAATATTACTGTATCTTTAAGTGGAGATGTTACTTCTGATGATGGCAATAATACTAGTATATCAGGTACTAAAACAGTAAATGTAACTAATGCTAATAATACGACTAAAAAGGAAGTGTTTCTTAAGTCTTTATCTGTAGATGGTTATGAAATATCACCATCTTTTGATGAAACTACTTTAGAATATAGTTTATCATTAAATAGTGATGTTACTAAAATTAAAATAAATGCTGAAGCTTCTATAGAAGGCGCTTCTATAGAAGGTATAGGAGAAAAAGAAGTATCAAAAGGGGATAATAAGTTTGAAATAGTAGTTAAAAAAGATAATTCATCTAAAACTTATGTATTAAATGTTAATGTAGATGAAAACCCTGTAAATGTAAAAGTAAATGGTAAAAGTTATAGTGTTATAAAGAAAAAAGAAGAAATGCCTGAACTTACAATAGAACATGAGGATTTAACTTTAACAATAAATGATATAGAGGTTTCTGCCTATAGAATAGATAAGATAAATTATGTTTTACTTGGTCTTAAAGATTCTAAAGGAACTATAAAGTTATATAGATTTCAATCGTTTAAAAATGATAATAAGAAGTTTATATATACACCATTTATTTATTTTGAAGATGGGAAAAACCAAATTGTTTATTTAGATATGCCTAAAAGCAAAATACCAGAGAATTATAAAAAATATAAGATTAAAATTGATGATGAAGAAGTATTTGTATATAAATTATCTAAAGATAGTAAATATTCGCTTTTATATGGTATAAATGTACAAACAGGTAAGAAG
>CAVFIJ010000064.1:0-2251 GCA_963622405.1 Bacteroidaceae bacterium
TATTAGATTTATCTTAAATAATTCGTATAATAAATGCCATTGGAGGAATCTATATGGCAAAAAAAGGAAATGTTGCTTTAATTGGTGTTGGACCACATGCTAAAAGATTTTACTTAAACTACTTTAAAAAACATAAAGTAAATTTAGCTGTTGTTGTAGAACTTGAGTCTAAAAAAGAAGATACTAGAAATTATTTGAATGAAAATGGATTTAAAACTACTAAAATCTTTACGGTTAATGATAAGTATAAAGATTATACTCATATGCCAAAAGATCTTTCTGATAACTTACTAGAAACTTGTAACACATTAGAAATTACACATATTATAATTTCTACAGAGCCAAAAGCGCATAACATGTATTTAGAATTTGCCTTAAATAATGATATTGATGTTTTAACTGATAAACCTATTACTGTTACAAAAAATATGACAAGTGTAAGAAATATCAACAAAATTAGAAAACAGTATTATAGTCTTCTTAAAAAAGAAGAAAAGTCAAAAGCTAAATGCAACGTAATGTGTCAAAGACAATATCATAAAGGCTATGAATATATAAAGAAAATTCTTAATGATGTGGTCGCAAAATATCAAGTTCCAATTACTTATATAGATATTTATCATTGTGATGGTAACTGGAAAATGCCCCATGATTTACTTAAGGAGAATCATCCATATAAATATGGATATGGTAAATTATTTCATAGTGGCTATCACTTTATAGATTTACTTAGTGAACTTATTAAAATTAATAACCAATTACCACATAGTAAAAGAATAGAAAAAGGCGAAATTTATAGCAACCTTTTTACACCTAATGATGAAATAGCCGTTTTTAACACTGATGATTACAAAAGGATATTTAAAAATCAAACATTGCCAGAGTATTATTCTGAAAATAGTAATCCAAAATTTAATAAATATGGTGAGAAAAATTTTTATGGATTACTAAAATTTACAAATAAGCATAATCAAACAATAACAACGGCTAACTTAAATCTTTTACATTATGGTTTTTCAAGAAGAGGATGGATTGAAACAAAAGACTTTTATAAGCAAAATGGTCGAATAAGACATGAAAGAGTTAATATTCAAGTAGGAACATTATTAAATATTCAAGTTCATAGTTATCAATCTAAACAAATAAGTGATAGAACAGATAGCTTGTCTGAAGAACAGGTTGGTGGATTAGAACATTTTGATATTGATATTTATAGAAATGTTGACATTATAGGTGGAAAGCCATTTGAAAGAATTAAGCTTGGAGATCTATATACAGAAAGAGAAAAGAAAAATATTCTAGGTTATAATGAACTTTCAAGAGAACAATACTTAAACAAATTTTTTAGTGGAACAAGTAAAAAAGGAGATATAAAAGATCAAGCACTTGCAATCGAAATGTTATATAGTTGTGCACTTGGTATTAAAAATCATTGTAAAAAGAAAAATAAAGTTAAAAAAATTAACGTTAGAAATAAATATACACAACCAATAAAAATAAACGATTTAAAATGTTATTCAGCTTATAAAAACCGTGAGGAAGATAAAAATAATTTACATTTTCGTGTTGTAGAAAAACAAAATTATGAATTTGGAACAGTTGTTAATAAGTTAACACAAAAAGGATTATATGAAGTCTATCTTTATGTAAGTGAGGGTAATAATGTTACAGGCCCATTATTTTATAAAACATTTAAAAATAATTTGTTTTCTAGCTTATATTATGCGTTTTTAAGTCATTTAGCTGATTATCGAAATACAAATATAATTGATAAATGGCTAAAGAGAATATTTGTTTAAACAACTAATAAACAGTTCGTAAACACTTTTTAAACAAAAAAAGGCTAGTTTTAGTTCTGGACACTAAACATCATAACCGTATAATAGTATATAATGAGTTAATTGCGTAGCCAGCGTTAACTCTTTTATTTTTCCACAAATTGGAAATATTCTATTGACATATAGTTTTGTTTGAAATAGAATATAAACCAAATTTTAAGAGACGTTTATGAGAAGTATAGTAGGTGAGAGGTATGGGACTTGGTTTTTCCGAAATTGTTAGACTACCTGAAAAGGTTAAACAACAATATAAAAAGAATGAGGGTTTAAATAGTCTTATTAGCAAGGAAACAATCTCAAAATACGATTGTAATCTTATAAGACTTAAACTTATCAGATGCGTAAAAAAATATAAAGATAAACAGTATTTGTTTAAGGAAAATTATGATGTTGCAAATGAGCAACTTATTACA
>CAVFIJ010000065.1:0-2565 GCA_963622405.1 Bacteroidaceae bacterium
AGTGGAGATAGTGCTAAATTAAAAGTTAGTATGACATTTACTCAAGTTGCTTAAAAGAATTTTTCTTCAAAAAATATATAAGAAACAAATCTTATATATTTTTTATATTATTCAAAATCAACTCAATAAGAAACATCTTTTTTTTCTATTTTTTTAACTTATATGAATCTTAAACGGTTCTATAATTAAGTATTACTTAACTAGCACATATACCCCATTATCATTTTCACTTTGCATACTTAATTTTTCTATTTGTTCATCTAACCATGTAATATTCTCTTTTAATCGATGGTTCTCATCAAGCAACTCATTAATAGTTCTTAAAAGTTCCTTTTTTTTCTCTAATTGTTCAACTAAAATTTGATTCTCCTTATTTAATTCCTCTATATGTTTTTCAAAATATGGTGACGATTCTATTTCATCTTTCATTCCGAGATGTAAATTTGGATTAAATTTTTCTAAACATTGTTTTGTATCTAATAAACTACCACTACCAAAGTTACGAATATTAAACAATAAATCCTCTTCGCTCATATTAACCAAATCACCTATACTTTCTATACCAGAACGCATTAAACAATTATATGTTCTTGAAGACAACCCTAGAACTTTAACAGGTTCATCTAATAATTCTAAAATATCCTCACCCATCATATCAACTCCTTCGTAAAAAGTATTATATCACAAAAATAATGGAAACAATAATTTTTTTAAATTATATACAAAACCATTATAATTAACTTGTAATAATATCTTAATTTTTAACTGCGAAAATGAATAAATCAAAACTCAAGTATTTACCTTGTATAATGATACCTTACATCAAAATTCTCAGCATTTCTATAATATTTTTCTGGATTTATTTCAATTTCAGCCTTAAGCTTATCATCAATATATAAATTATTTAAATCAAAACCTGTTGGTAACACTAAGCCTTGAGTACTTTCTAAACCATCCAAAAAAAGATCACCATCGATTATTTGAGGTAAAATCAAACCATCCGCACTTGTTAATCCACTTAATATTAAACTAGAGCCAACTATTTTTGGTAATTTCACACCTTTAGCACTCTTTAAGTTATTTAAAAAAAGAAAACGTCCAACAAATTTAGGAAAAACTAAACCATCTGCATTTATTAAATTATTTAATAAAACATCTTCTTCTACCTTTTGAGGTAATATCAAGCCATCTACACTTGTTAATCCATTTAAGTCAAGAGATCCACCAACAAATTGAGGTAACACTAAATTATCAGTACTTAATAAACCACTTAAATCTAAATCACCCTTAACTTTTTGAGGTAACTTTAACCCTTTAGCGCACTTTAATCCTTTTAAAAATATACCCCATCCTATATTAGAAGGTAATATTAAACCATCTGCACTTGTTAATCCATCTAAAATAAGAGTTCCTCCTACCTTTTGAGGTAACACTAAACCATCTGTACTTGTTAATCCACGTAAATTTAAAAACCCATCAATAATCTTGGGTAATTTTAAACCCTCAGTATTTGTTAATCCACTTAAATCTAAAGAGCCAACAATTATTTGAGGTAAAATCAAACCTTTAGCACTCTTTAAATAATCAATATTCAAATCACCTATAAATAATTTAATGTTATTTTTTTCTAAATCAGATAAAGAAGACCCAACTTCATTTTCTGTACAATTATATATGCACGCATAATCTTTTTTAAGACTACGCTTTTGTTTAATTTCATTAATCCTAGAATCTTCACAATAACCAAATCCCTCAATAACATCATCAATTTCATATAAAAATCTAAGTTCTTCTGTAGAAAGTTCTATATTTTTCTGTGCCTTATTATATACAAAAGTAAGGTATTGCATATCATATTCTTTTTTTTGATACATATCCTTATCAGGAAAATCCCTTAACATTTCATTTAATATAGGCATCATCATAGACTCGATATTTTGATTTTTAGCTACTCCCCTTATCTCTTTAATGGTATATTTTCCATACATTCTAATAGCTATTCTAGGAATTTTAGGTTCATTATTTTCATCCATCGAATAATAAACATAAAAATCACCACCAGAAAGTTGTTCTTTTGCAAAATTTTCCCCAGCAGCAGTACACCAACCTGTATAATACCCCTGAAGAGAATCTCTTAATATATTATAATCAGAGCCTTGATTATATTTAACCCATTTACCATCAATACTATTATTATCTCTAGTATCTTTTAATAAAAGTTGCTTCAAAGAATATTCATACAATTTTTTAAAATTGCCGTTCCCTAAATCATTTTTCAAATCTTCTTCATTGTTTTTCCCTTTTATATAATCTTCCATTAATTTTAAAGTATTAAAAATTGCTTCCCTCTCAACTGGCGGAAAAGGATAAACAGTATTTTTATCTCTCCTTGAAAAGCATCCCTTTTCTTTATCATATTTACCAAGTTTCTGAAGACCTTGAAATACCCAAAATTTTTCCCACATTTCATAAGATTTGCTCTCTTCATCATATAAAAAATAATCAATCCATTTGTCCAAACTCTCTTCCTGATTTGTAATTATTTGCTGAATAAGTGTCTTCTTC
>CAVFIJ010000066.1:0-4129 GCA_963622405.1 Bacteroidaceae bacterium
AATATAATATAAAAAACATAACATAAAAAAAGAGATAACTATAAGTTATCTCTATCTTTACAGTATATTATTTCTTTGGAATACTATTATAAATTTTTCTAAGTAATTCAGAAGATTGTTTGATTTTAGCCTCTAACTTGGCATTATGTTCTTTTAAAAGATTGTTCTCGTTTAGAATGTTATGATATTTTTCTTTAGCATTTTTAATGCTTATAGCACTGTTTAAATTGTTTTGTCTTAATTCTTTATTTTCTAGTTTCACTTTTTCTAGATTTTCCATTAATGAATTGTTATTTTTCATTGCTTTATCAAGTTCTTCTTTTGCCATATTAAGATCATTTTTAACTCTATCATAATCTTCAACAAAGCCAGTTACAACATTAGTAATACTATCAAAATCCACATCTTCATCATCTGCTTTTTCATCACTTGATAAGTCTGTTTCTTCTATGTCTTCTTTTGGCTTTTCTTCTACTATGCAATTATCATTATCTTCTTTTTCTTCAGGAGTAATTGTTAATTCTTTTTCCATAGAATCAGCTAAATCAGAAATTTCATTAAGCAAGCTTTCAGCATTTTCAAATGACATATTTACCATTTCATCAACAAAATCAGTCTTAGTAGGTTCATTTTCCATATTTTTACTCTCCTCAAGATAATTACCATAAATATTAAGTTCTGTAATTTTGTTCATTATATCCTCAATACTTACTGCATATCTGTTCATTAAACTGCGAATATTTTTATCTTCATAATAAACTGTATAAAAATCGTCATCATCAGGAATTAAAACATTTGCTCTAAATAATTGTTTCTCTTCTTTACCTTGCTCGCCTTCACTAAAATTAATGTCATCCATTATTTTAGTTATAAAATTTACTTTATCATTTATAGCTTTTTCTAATGGTTCATTAGCAAATTTTTCAAACTTATCTTCATTTGCATTCCTTACTTCTTTAGCTAATTTTTTTATAACCAAAAATCTTTTTTTATTTAGCATATTTTCACCTCTTTTTATTCTTTATTACTAAGCCCTAGAATCGTATTTCCCATCTTTAGTAGATACAACTATTTCATCATCAATATTTATAAATAAAGGAACTTTTACCATTAGTCCGTTTGCAAGTGTAGCTTCTTTTGTAGCATTAGTTGCTGTATTACCTTTTACAGCTGGTTCTGTTTCAGTAACAGTATAAGTAATTTTTTCTGGTAATATTATTCCAAGTAATTCTCCTTTATAAAAAGATAACTCTACATCTAAACCTTCTTTTAAATACTTAGCATCGTCTCCTAATACATCTTTAGAAAGTTCAATTTGTTCATATGTTTCCATATTCATAAAATTGTAGTTACCAGAATTTTCATATAAAAATTGCATTGGATTTTTTTCAATTATTGCTCTTTCTAATTTTATATTAGTATTAAAAGTTTGTTCAACAGTTGAACCAGTTCTTAAGTTTTTTAACTTAATTCTTACAAAAGCGGGACCCTTACCTGGCTTAACATGTAAAAACTCTATTATTTGACAGATTTTACCATCAATAATAACTGTCATTCCATTTTTAATATCGTTTATGTTAATCATTTGTTAACCTCCTACTTTTTTTCTTTATGTAAAGTATGTTTGTTACATTTATTACAATGTATTTTTAATTCTAAACGTTCACTTGTATTTCTTTTATTTTTTTCAGTACGTTTATTTTCATTTCCACACACAGTACATGCAAGTGTGATATTTTCTCTTGCTTCTCCTTTTTTCGCCATAATATCCCTCCTTCTTTACGTATATTTACATTATAGCAGATTATTTATAAATTTCAAAGTATTTTTTAGATATTGCTTGTGCTAAACGTTTATTTATTGATGATTGATAACTAGAAGTACCATTTGGAATAGACACATCTGGTGATACAATGGTAAATGAAACTGTTGGATTATCATAAGGAGCATAAGCTACAAAGGCTGTTGAAATAGTTTCTGTATCTATTTTCCCATCATTATCACTATCAACAAAACTTTCACTTGTACCTGTTTTACCTGCTGGTTTATATTCATAATTTATATATCCAGCTCCTGTACCATAAGACAATACTGCCTCAAAGCCTTGATGTACTCTATCCATATATTTACTATCAGTATTAACTGTATTTAAGACTTTCTTTTCTTTTTTACCTTTTATTATATTTTCACTATCATAATTGCCAATATAAAGTGCAGGCTCGAGTCTACTACCACCATTTGCGATAGTATTTATATATTGTGATAACTGTATAGGTGTATATGTATCATACTGACCTATAGAAAAATCAAGTAAATATCCAGCCCCTGTGCTTGTTCCTTTATAGCCAAGGCTTTCTGCAGGTAAATCTATTCCTGTTTTAACCCCAAGTCCAAATTCTGCGAAAGTGTTACGATATGTATCGAATGCTTTATCATCTACTGTAAGAGGTTTATTATAGACATAATTTCCATTACCAACTTTAATTGCTGTATAATATTGATAAGTATTTGATGAATATGCAAGGGCTGTTATATCATTTAAAGTCCCTAAACTTTGCCATGAACATTTCTCTTTAGTTGCCGCTATTTTAACACACTGATCAACCCTTATTTCACCTATTTTTAAAGCTCCAGTATTATATCCAACTATTTGACTAGCACCCTTAACTACAGAACCCATAACTACAGGAGATGTCATTATCCCTGGAGTATAATCAACAACCTTATATGTGCCATCCTCTTCTTTTACTTGTTTTCCAGCCATAGCAAGTATTTCTCCTGTTTGAGGATTAGATATTATTACAAAAGATCTATTATAATATTTTGTATTTGCTTCATTTTGTTTTGTATATAAAACTTGTTCTGTTAAAATTTCTTCTAGTGCTTGCTGAAGATTTATATCAATACTAATAACTATATCAGTTCCTCTTTTACCCTCTTTAAGTAATTGTCTTGTACCATCACTATTAACTAAATACTTATTTTTAGTTCCTTTAAGTATACTTTCATACTGATATTCTAAATAACTTGTTCCAACTCTATCATTTAGACTATATCCCTCTTCTAAATATTTATCTTTAAGTTCTGATGGTATACCACTTTTACTAGTAGATACGCTACCAAACATTGTTTTAAATGTATTACCGTAAGGATATACTCTATCCCAGTCTAACTTTACATCTACGCCTTTAAGCTTACTTAAATTTTCAGCAACAAGTGCATATTCTTCATCAGTAACATCTTTATCTTTTATAACTTTTTCTGAATATGAGTATCCTGTGTTCATTAAGGTATATATATAAGCAGCTTTTTTGTCAGTCTCACCATAAATAGAAAGATCTTCATCAGTAACTCTTTCTATTTTATATTTTTGAATATCATCAGAATCAATTTTTCTTTTTTCTAATAAATCCCACTCTTCTTCAGTTATTTTATTCTTAGCTTTTTTACTATGATTTAATATCCAAAAGTTTTTAAAATCATAATCTTTTAAAGAAGAGTAATCTAAATCAATCATATTTGCAAGTTTATATGCAATGTTCATTTCATCTTTAGTACTTATTCCAGAAGGTTTAGTATAGTAGATAACCTTTACAGCTTTATTATCAACTAAAAGATTGCCATTTCTATCATAAATTCTTCCCCTTGGGGCACTATCTCCCTCTATTACTGTTTGAGTAAGCTTTTCGACTTCTGATGTGTAATATTCTTTTTTTACAACTTGTACTACAAAAAGTCCACTAATTAAGATGATTACTAATATCATAACAATTCCAGTTAAAATATTATATCTTTTTTCAATTTCTTTTTTTATATCTTTATCTTGTTTATAACCTATACTATAACGTAGTGGCTTATGTTTTTTTATAAGAGGTCCTTTTATATTTGGTTTTAATTCATCATCTTTTTTTTTCTTTTTTTTAATCAAGAATACTCACCTCCTTCATTTATTTTAATCCTCGCATATATTAATATAAGGAGGGTTTATGAAAAATATAATTGTAAATTATATAAATAAAATAACTTTAAAAAACATATATGATTTTGCTTATAAAAACAATATTATTTTAAGTGATAATGAGACTGAAATACTTTATAATATTCTAAAAAATCACTATGAGGATATATT
>CAVFIJ010000067.1:0-10241 GCA_963622405.1 Bacteroidaceae bacterium
TTTTGACATAAAAATTATTATGACAAAAGAATAAATAAAATAGGACTTAGTCCTTATAAATAAAGAAAAACCTTGAATATTCAAGGCTTTAGTAAACATAATGGAGCAGGTGATGGGAATCGGACCCACGTTATCAGCTTGGAAGGCTGGAGTTCTACCATTGAACTACACCTGCAATTAGTAGGCATTTATAATTATACGGATAACTCGCACAGATGTCAATGGCTTTTGAGTAAATTTTTCTAAAAAATTTTTGGAGTCAAAAGTTGGCTTTTATAATTGTCTTTTTATCCACTCCATAATAATATTAACAATATATTCTTTTTCATTATCAGATAAAGTCTTATTCTTTTTAATACCATACCATTTATATAGACAACTTCTACAACAACATGCAGTTGCGTGCTGTGCTATAAAAACAGGATGTCCTTTCATTGGAGTTTGTTTACCATCATTTAAAATAAATGATGGAGCAAGCCTCTTATTAATAAAATCATAAGCATGTTTACGAATTTTATTTAAGCCTTTTTCTTTTATATATATTTTATCCTTTATACTTAATTTAAATTTGCTTCTAAATTTAGATTTTGATAATCTATAAAAAATATCATTCATTTATTTTATCACCATATACATTATACATCTTTTTTAGTAATAATATAGATTAAAAAAGCAATTCCTTTGTAAACACATACACATTCGTTTGCTTTCTAAAATTATTTTTGATACAATTATTTACGGTGATTAATGTGGTAAAATACGATGAGAGCTCAATAAAAATATTAGAAGGCTTAGAAGCTGTTAGAAAAAGACCAGGAATGTATATTGGTTCTACCGACAGCAGGGGTCTACATCATTTAATATGGGAAATAGTTGATAACTCCATTGACGAAGTTATAAATGGCTATGGTAATAAAATAGTAATAATAGTTCATAAAGACGGATCAGTTAGTGTTGAAGATCACGGTAGAGGAGTCCCAACGGGAATGCATATAAGTGGTAAAAGTACACCTGAAGTTATTTATACTGTACTTCATGCTGGAGGTAAATTTGAAACATCTGGCTATAAGGTAAGTGGTGGTTTACATGGCGTTGGTGGAAGTGTAGTAAATGCATTATCTAAATGGATGGAAGTTACAATAAAAAGAGATGGTTTTGAGCATTATATCAGATTTGAAAACGGCGGACATACATCAGTTCCATTAAAAAAAATTGGCTCTACTAATAAAACGGGTACAACTGTTCATTTTATGCCCGATGATAGTATCTTTACTACTACTAATTTTTCATTTACAAAAATATGTGAAAGAATGCAAGAAAGTGCTTTCCTCCTTAAAAATTTAACTATTGAAGTTATTAGTGAGAAAGATAATAAAAAAGAGGTATTTCATTATGAAAACGGTATTAATTCTTTTGTTAGCTATTTAAATGAAGATAAAAAAGCATTACACAAAGTAGTAGATATGCAAGGGATGCGTGAAGGAATAAATGTAGAAGTCGCTTTTCAATATACTGATACATATTCAGAAAATATTATTTCTTTTGTAAACAATGTCAAAACATCTGATGGTGGAACGCATGAAGTCGGTTTAAAAACTGCTTTTACAAAAGTGTTTAATGAATATGCTAGAGCAAATGGTTTTTTGAAAAATAAAGATAAAAATTTAGAAGGAACTGACACAAGAGAGGGTTTAACTACTATTATTTCTCTTCAAATACCTGAAAAACTTTTACAATTTGAAGGACAAACAAAAGGAAAACTAGGAACACCTATTGCAAGAACTGTTGTCGAACAAATAGTAAGCGAAAAGTTAACATTCTTTTTAGAAGAAAATAAAGAAAGTGCGACTAAAATATTAGATAAAATGATTAAATCAAAACATGTAAGAGAAGCTGCACGAAAAGCAAGAGATGAAGCTAGACTTGGCAAAGGTAAAGGGCGTAAAGAAAAGTCAATATCTGATAAATTTACACCTGCTCAAAGTAAAAATCCCAAAATAAATGAGTTATTTTTAGTTGAGGGAGATTCAGCAGGTGGCTCTGCAAAACAGGGAAGAGATAGAAAATTTCAGGCAGTTTTGCCACTTAGAGGTAAAGTAATAAATACCGAAAAAGCATCACTTACTGACGTACTTGCTAATAATGAAATTAATACAATGATTCATACTATAGGATCAGGTATTGGTAGTGATTTTGATATTAATACATGTAATTATGATAAGGTAATAATAATGACTGATGCCGATGATGATGGAGCACATATTCAAATTTTATTACTTACATTCTTTTATAGATTTATGAAACCATTAATTGAACATGGTCATTTATATATTGCTATGCCTCCATTATATGCACTTAAAAATGGTAATAAAATTTATGGTTATGCATGGGACGATAAAGGTGCAGAGGAAATAAGAGCAAAACATAAAGTAAAATTAGAAAAACAAAGATATAAAGGTCTAGGAGAGATGAATGCTGAACAATTATGGGAAACAACAATGGATCCTACTAAGAGAAGTTTAACTAAAGTAAATTTATTAGATGCATCTCTTGCTGAAAAAAGAGTTAGTGTTCTTATGGGAGACAAAGTTGAGCCTAGAAAAGAATGGATTGAAGAAAATGTTGAATTTACTTTAGATGACGGTTATACAAAATAGGAGGATGAAGATGACTGACAATGAAATTATAGTAATAAATGGGCATAGTGAACCTTTTATTCCAAGTGGTGTAAAAAGTGTATATATCAGTAGCCATGGCAATATTAAGGGTTTGATATTACCAGAAGGCGTAAAGGACATTCATTTTAATAGGACAACAGGCATTGAAAAATTAACGTTACCATCTAGTTTAACATATTTGTCTTTAAACAAAATTCAAAAAACTGAAAATTTAAAATTAAATGATGGATTAGAAACTTTAGAGTTAAATTCGGTAGCTAGAATAAAGAAACTTGATTTGCCCAATTCTTTAAAAGAATTACATTTAGATTCTTTAAAAAGTACAAACAACTTAATATTACCTGAGGGTTTAGAAGAATTACATTTAAATAGTGTAAAAAAATTAAATAATTTTGTTTTACCAAGTAGTTTAAAATGTTTATATTTAAATTCTTTAGAAAGTATAAGAGGAATATCTTTACCTGAAGGTTTAGAAGAACTTTCTTTAAATAGTGTTTCTAAAATTTATCCTTCATCAATTCCTTCTAATATAAAACGCTTAAAATTAAATGGATTAACTTCTTTAAAAAATATAAAATTTCCCAGCACATTAAAGGAATTAGATTTAGAAAATGTGGTTGATGTTAACAATGTTGTTTTACCTAAAAGAATGGATCTTTTAATGTTAGATAGTCTTGAAGATTTAAAAGGCATAGTATTGCCAGAAGAAGTAAACTACCTATCATTAAATGGTTTAAAAAACAGCAAAGGAATTGTTTTACCTAAAACAATAGATTATTTGTATATGAATGGATTAACAAGTTTGAGTGGTTTTAAGTTTCCAGAAATGAAAGATGGAGCTAGAGTATCGTTTGATGGTGTAAGATATGTAGAAAATTTTACATTTCCAGAAGAATTAGGGTGGCTTAGTTTAAAAAATGCAAAAGTAATTAAAAATGTAAAATTTACAACGGCATTAATACACCTTAATATCCCAAAATTGGAATATTACGAGAACACTGATTTTCCATTTATCTTGTTTGATGATTTAGATTTGCCTAAGTGTGATGGTGCAAATGAAACAATACGAAAATAAGGTGATAAGATGCAAAATGAATTAAATAAAATATATGAATATTCTTTAGAAGATATTATGGGAGAAAGCTTCGCTCAGTATGCTAAAACTATTATTCAAGATAGAGCATTACCAGATGTAAGAGATGGCTTAAAACCTGTTCAAAGAAGAATATTATATGCTATGTATAAAGATGGTAATACTTATGATAAACCAACTAAAAAAAGTGCTAAAGCAGTTGGAAATATTATGGGTTTTTATCATCCTCATGGAGATTCATCAATATACGATGCTTTAGTTAGAATGAGTCAGTGGTGGAAGAATAATGCTTGTTATATTGAAATGCAAGGAAATAATGGGTCAATGGATGGAGATAGTGCTGCGGCAATGCGTTATACTGAAGCAAGACTTTCAAAAATTGCTGGTGAACTTTTAACAGATATTAATAAAGATACAGTTTTAATGAGCTTAAATTACGACGATACTTTATTAGAACCTACAGTTCTTCCTGCAAAATACCCAAATCTTTTAGTTAATGGTGCGACAGGTATATCTGCGGGATATGCTACTAATATTCCACCTCATAATTTAGGTGAAGTAATTGATGCAACAATAAAAAGAATTGATAGTCCTAATTGTAAATTAGAGAGTATAATGGAAATAATTAAAGGACCTGATTTTCCAACTGGTGGCATCGCAGAAGGTATAGATGGTATAAAAGAAGCCTTTACTACAGGTAGAGGCAAAGTAAATGTAAGATGTAAATACGAAATAGTAGGACCTAAAACTAAAAGGCAAATAATAATCAATGAAATTCCATTTGAAGTAAATAAAGCAATGCTTGTAAAAAAAATAGATGAAATAAGAATTGATAAAAAAATAGATGGTATATCAGAAGTTAGAGATGAAACTGATAGAAGTGGACTTCAAATAACTATAGATTTAAAAAAAGGAGCAAATGAAGATTTAATAATCAAATATTTACTTAAAAATACCGATATGATGGTATCATACAACTATAATATGGTTGCTATTGTAAACAGAAGACCGATGACATTAGGCATTTTAGAAATATTAGATGCATATATTGCTCATCAAAGAGATTTTATTACCAAAAGAACTGAATTTGATTTAAAAGTTGCTAAAGCAAGAGTTCATATTTTGGAGGGTTTAATTAGAGCCTTATCAATATTAGATGAAGTAATTAAAGTAATTAGAAGTTCAAATAACAAAAAAGATGCAATTATTAATCTTCAAAATGAATTTGATTTTACTGAAAAACAAGCAGAAGCAATTGTTATTTTACAGTTATATAAACTAACAAACACTGATGTACATGATCTTGAAATAGAATTAGAAGAAAAGCAAAAACAAATAGAAATTTGGACTAATATTTTAGAAAATGATGATGCTTTAAGACATGTAATGAAAACAGAATTTAAATTTATAAAAAAAGAATATGCAACTCCAAGAAAAACAATAATTAAAGATGAAATAACTGAAGTAAAAATAGATAATACATCATTAATACCAAAAGAAGATGTTATTGTTGTTATTACAAAAGATGGTTATGTTAAAAGAGTTTCAAAAAGAAGTTATGATGAAAATACTTCAACCGGTATAAAAGAAAACGATTATGTTATTGGTCTTCTTGAAACTCATACATTAGATACTTTGTTATTATTTACAAATCTTGGTAACTTTATATATATTCCTGTTTATATACTTCCAGATATGAAATGGAAAGAAATAGGCAAGCATGTTAACAATATTGTAAAAATGTCTTCTGAAGAAAATATTATATATGCTTATACTACTAGAAATTTTGATGAATCAGTTAAGTTTACTACCTTTACTAAAAACGGTATGGTTAAACAAACAAATTTAAGTGATTTAAAAGTACAAAGATATTCAAAACCTATATGTCTAATGAAATTAAAAGATAATGATAAGGTTATTAGTGCTGGAATAAGTGGCAATGAAATATTTATTACTACAAAACTAGGCTATGGGCTTAAATATAGTATTAGTGAAGTTCCTGTAACTGGATTAAGAGGTGCTGGAGTTAAAGCAATTAATTTAAAAGATGATGAAGTTGTTGGAGCAAGTAGCTATAAAGATGCCCAGTATATTGCTATTATTACTGATAAAAATACTGGTAAACGTATTAAATTAGAAGAGATTGAATCTTCATTTAGAGCACGCCGTGGTATAAGAATAATTAGAGATGTAAAAACAAATCCATATTACATAAAAAATAGTTTTGTAATAAATGGTAGAGTTGAACTTGGTATTTTAACTAACGAAATAAATTTTATTAAAATTACAGATCTTCCAATTTGTGATCGTCTTCAAACAGGTAGTAATATTACAAGAGATACTATAAATGGAGTATTTATTAGGCCAAATATTTCAAAAGAAATAGAAGAAAAAAATGTTTCTTTAGAACATGTTGATAAACAAATGATGACTATTGATGATTTCTTAAAAGATATTGATTAAAATAGTTTAATCTATATTAGAATTTTCTTGATTACGACTTTTTTCATCAATTTTTGTCTTTGTACTATACAAAAATTAAAATAAATGATAAAATTATATTGTATTTAAATAGAGGGTGAGGGTATGAAATATTTAGGATTAGATTTAGGTACAAGGACACTTGGAGTATCTATGTCTGACAGTACTAAAACAATTGCAAATACCTATACAACAATTTGTTTTGAAGATGGTAATTACCATGAAGCTATTAAAAAACTCTCATTAATACTAGAGATGGAGCCAATAGAGAAAATTATTTTAGGTCTCCCTAAAAATATGAATAATTCACTTGGAGATAGAGCAAAGACTACTTTAGAGTTTAAAAACTTACTTCTTAAAACTTTTTCTATACCTGTTATAATGCAAGATGAAAGACTTACTACTAAAGAAGCAACATATTATATGGTTAAAGCAGATGTATCTAGAAAAAAGAGAAAAAAGAAGATAGATAGTCTTGCCGCTAATATAATTTTACAAACATATTTGGATAAAGAAAGGACTGAAAAAAATGAGTGAAAAAATTGAAGATTTAAAATTTAAGGCAATAGATGCCGATGGAAGACAGGTTGATTGTGAAACACTTTTTATGTTTGATTCACCAGAAACAAAAAAGAGTTATATAGTTTATACTGATAATTCTATAGATGAGGAAGGAAACACAAGAGTTTATGCATCTATTTATAATCCAAAAGATATTAAAATTGGAGCAAATGAAGAAGAGGTTCCTATAGAATTATTCCCAATAGAATCAGAAAAAGAATGGAAAATTATTGAAACAATTCTAGAAACAATGCAAGAAGAAGCAGCTGCGGAATAAAAAATTGAAAAGAAGAAGAAGATTTTCCTTTAGAAAATTTGCACTATTTATAATAGTGCTTATTATTTTAGCCGTTGTTTCTTTTTTAGGTTTATATAGATATAATACTACAGCTGTTAGTGATAAAACAGATAGTGTAAGCATAGAAATTAAAGAAGGAAATAATTATTATACAATTTCAAGTCTTCTTAAAGAAAATAACCTAATAAAGTCAGAATTTTTTTATAAAGTTTTCCTAAAAATTCATAAACCTATGGGACTTATTACAGGAATTTATGAATTAAATGAATCAATGAGTGTTTCTGAAATTGTCGAAACACTTAGCAATAAAAATAATCTAAAAGATGCATCTATAAAAATAACTTTTAAAGAGGGAATAAAAATAGTAGATATGGCTAGTATTATTGAACAAAAAACTGGTATTTCTAAGGATGAATTTATCTCAACTATTAATAATGATGAATATATAAATACTCTTATTAGTAAATATTGGTTTATCACTGATGATGTAAAAAACACAAATTTATATTATAAATTAGAAGGTTATTTATTTCCAGATACTTATATTTTTGGTAAAGATGAATTAAATTCCAAAATTATAATTCAAAAGATACTTGAAAATACCAATGAAAAACTTACGCCATTTAAACAAAGTATAGAAAACAGTGGTTATTCTATTCATGAGATACTTACATTAGCTTCTATTGTAGAACTTGAAGCTGTAACAGATGATGATAGAGCAAATGTCGCAGGTGTATTTTATAATAGGCTTAATAACTCATGGGCTCTTGGAAGTGATGTTACCACATATTATGCTGCTAAAAAATCAATGACAGAATCACTTACTAAAGCTGAACTTAATGATTGTAATGGATATAACACTAGATGTACAAGCATGAAAGGATTACCTATTGGACCAATTTGTAATCCATCATTAAGTTCTATTAATGCTACTATTAATCCTACTAGTAATAATTATTATTATTTTGTTGCTGATAGTGAAAAGAAAGTTTACTTTACTAAAAATGCTACCGAACATGCTAATATAATTGCTAAACTAAAAAAAGAGGGTAAATGGATAGGTTAGAAAAATATGCCAAAGAAAACAATATTCCAATTATGCAAAAAGATGGAATGTTGTTTCTTATGGAATATATCAAAAAAAATAAAGTAAAAAATATATTAGAAATTGGTAGTGCTATTGGATATTCGGCAATAAATATGGCAAATGTTAGTGAAGATATTTTTGTTACAACAGTCGAAAGAGATAAAGAAAGATATAAACAAGCACTTAAAAATATTAAAGATTATAACTTAGATAGTCGTATAACTGTTATCTATGCAGATGCATTAACTATAGATATAAAAGAGCAATATGATTTAATATTTATTGATGCTGCTAAAGCTCAGTATATTAAATTCTTTGAAAAGTATAAAAATAATTTAAAAAAAGATGGAACTATCATCTCTGATAATTTGTACTTTCATGGACTTACAAAAAAACCTGATGCAATAAAAAGTAAAAATTTACGAGCACTTGTTAAAAAAATAAATAACTATAAATTTTTTTTAGAAAAAAATAAAGAATTTACAACTGAATTTTTAACTATTGGTGATGGTATTGCAATTAGTAAAAGAAAATAAATATAAAAAGAAGGTGTATATATGCAAAAAGCTGAAAAGCAAAGTTTAGGTATGAGAATTATAAAAAGTATCCCATCCTTTATCATGGCTACTATTGGTGCAACTATGGCAGCCGCAGCCTTAGAAATATTTTTAGTTCCAAATTCAATTATTGATGGTGGAATTACTGGTATATCAATTATCTTAAACACTATTTTTGGTGGTTCATTAAGTTTGTTTATATTGTGTCTTAATATTCCATTTTTAATTATTGGTTATAAACAGCTTGGAAAAAAGTTTTTAATTAAAGCAAGTTATTCAATGCTTATATTTACTTTGTTATTAGAAGTTTTTGAAAATGTTAATGAAGTTACCGATGATATTATTCTTGCCTTTATATATGGTGGTCTTATGCTAGGAGTTGGGGTAGGATTAGTTATTAAAGCAGGAGGATGCCTTGATGGCACAGAGACAGTCGCTATACTTATAAGCAAAAAGACAAATTTCTCTGTAGGACAAGTTATTTTATTCTTTAATATAATTATATATGCTACAGCAATATTCGTTTTTGGACCAGATAGAGCTTTGTATTCATTGCTTACATATTTTATTACCTTTAAATTAATTGATATAGTATCTGAGGGAATGGATCAAGCAAAAGCAGTTTACATTATCACAGATAGTACCGAAAAAATATCAGATGAAATATTTAAAAATTTAGGAAGAACAGTAACCATATTGAAAGGAAAAGGTATGGTATCACAAAGTGAAAAAGTTGTTTTATATACTGTTATTACAAGATTAGAATTACCAGAACTTAGAGAAATAGTTAAAAATGCTGATGTTTCATCATTTGTAACAGTGTCAGATATTAGTGAAGTTATTGGAACTCATATAAAAAAGAAACCCATTGTATATGATGAGATAAATAACAAAGGAGAATAATTTGAAAAAAAATATAAAATGGATTATATTAGCACTATGCATACTTATTTTTGTTATTATAGTATATGCATTAACTAGTAATAATCTTTTATACTTTGATGAAAGTATATATAATTTTATTATTAGTTTTAAATGTAAATATTTAACTATATTCTTTAATATTATTACCTTTTTTGCAAGTCCAATTTTTTTAATAGTTTTTTCGATATTTGTATTTTTTATATTTAAAAATAAAAAGTATGGAATATTTTCCTTAGTAAATTTAATTTTTCTTGTGATTTCTAATCAGATATTAAAACAAGTTTTTGAAAGAAATAGACCTTTTGACTTAATGCTCATAAGTGAAAATGGCTATAGTTTTCCATCAGGTCATGCTATGGTTAGTTTAGGGTTTTATGGTATGTTTCTTTATCTATTATGGAGATGTGATATAAATAAAACTTGTAAAAAAATAATGACAGTAGTTATATGTATTTTAATATTTTTAATTGGATTAAGTAGGGTTTATTTAGGTGTTCACTATTCTAGTGATGTAATAGTAGGTTTTATTATATCTATTAGTTATTTAATTATTGTTATATCT
>CAVFIJ010000068.1:0-9050 GCA_963622405.1 Bacteroidaceae bacterium
ACTACTAATAATATCAATATATATATTATTACTAATAATTTTTTTGTTATTTTTTTATTAAACAATATTAAAAAGGCTGGAAGTAATAATATTAATATAAAAATGGGATGTGCAAGTACATTTTGGAAAAGTACTTGCATTTTTTCTAAAAAACTCAAACTTTCCACTTACACATCCCTCCTATTCTATTTTTAGAATAACAAAATTTATTTAACTAGTCAATTCTATTTCTTTTTAATTTTAACTTAGTAAATATTTTATCTACCATTCCTTTACCCAATACTTCATCTATTGTTTTAGACTTATAAGCAACATAGAAATATAAAATTATTCCTACCAATCCATAAATAACAAGCTGCATAATAGCAACTATTCTACTATGGGAAGTCATTGGTATAACAAAATTTAATATCATTAAACCTAAAATCATTATGAATGTACATAGTACTGACTTTATAATTGTTCTTATTGATTTAAGATAGTTAATATTTGTCTGTTTTTTTATGACATGTGCTAAATAAATAGCACACAATGTATCAATAATAATATTTAAAGCAATAGGTGCATAATAAGCTTCTATACCAATATTACTAAATAGTTTCATAAATGGAACGTTAAATATTATTTTAGCAATTAAAGACATACCTAATCCTAATATATTTGCTTTTGTATTATTTAATGTTTGATTTGTATTAACCATTACTGAACAAATTGATAAAGTTATTTGTGATAAGATTAAAAGTTTAAATATAGATATATTTTGTTCATTATAACCATAAAAAACAGTCCATACATCTGCCCCCATAAAACTAAGACCAGCTGCAAGTGGTATTGTTATAAGTACTAATGTAGAAATAGCCTCATTTATTTTTAAGTTTACTTCTTTATATTTTTTTACAGCATAATATGATGCGATAGTTGGAATTAAGCTCATTATAATACCAGTTGCGATACTCATTACAATCATATTTAGTTTAGAACCCCATGTAGCAATTACACTTAAAACATTTTCACTAATAGTTATACTATATCCAAGAGATACTAATGACTTTACAACCGTAAATACATCTACCATTGTAAAACCAGATTGTATTACAGAAATTATAACAAAAGGTAGGGCATATAAAATAATTTTTTTTGCTATTTGTTTAGTTGTTATTTTCTTTTCTTCTGTAGTTATAGCACAGTCTCTATTTAACTCTTTTCTATTTTTCTTTATCTTATTTCTAACATATAGGTATGCAACAAGAGCACCAATAGTTGCCCCAAATACGGCAACGCCTACTGCAACAGATGTAGATAAATGAAATATTTTTAAAGCAAAATAACTACCTGCTAGTATAACTATTACTCTTATAATTTGTTCTAATATGTTAGCAATTGATGAAACACTCATTATTTTATGCCCTTGTAGGTATCCTTTTGAAACGCTAAGAAAAGGTACAACTAATATAGCTGTAGATATTACTCTTATTACAAAGGCTACATCTTCTATTGTATTTCCGCCCTTAACATCACCTATTATTAAATAAGCTATTTGAGGGGCAAAAGCAAACAAAAGAATAAAAACAATTATACATAATATACCAATTACTTTAAGACCAATTTTAAATGTACGTTCTTTAGTATTATAATATCCTTTGGCATTATATTCACTAACTATTTTACTCATTGCAACAGGTATTCCACTAGTCGCAAGATTTAAAAACATATTATATATTGAATAAGCATAACTATATAATGCACCTCCAGCAACACCAATAATTGCATAAAAAGGAATTACATATATTAGTCCTATTACTTTACAAATTATTATTCCAATTGTTGATATTGCAGCCCCAGCTAGAAAACCTGTTTTTTTCATAGTTACTCCAATCTATAAACTAATAGAGCAGAAAAACAATAAACCTGTTCTTCACCAAATACTCCTAAACTTACTGAATAATGAATATCAATAAGTTCAATATTGTTTGAACTTATAAATTCATTTATATCACTTTCTAAATCTTTTTCATGACTTTCATCAAAAATTTTCACTTTCATTATATCACCATTTGCTATTATAATGAAATTACCATGTTTATAATGTCAAATAAAAGGGATAATTCCCTTTTATCTATAACTTGTAAATGAAGATCCTGCAGATGGAATATTTTTAAGCCATGTTCTTGGATTAATTCTACCACTATTAGTTGTAGTTAATCCATAAAATAAATTAAGATGTATATGTCCACCATAAGCACACTGAACATATCTTCCTCCATAATACTGACCATCTGTATATCCAGCTCCTCCTGTATAGCCAAGAAGAGTAGATGGAGATACATTTTGTCCTATACTAACTTTTCTATTTATTAAATGCCAGTAAGATGTTGTATAACCATAGTCAGGATGATATACATATATTATATGATTACCACATGTACTTGTACTACCGTCTACTGCATGAACTACTACCCCTGATGCGACAGGATAAACAGCAGTTGTTCCAGAAAAATCTATACCTGTATGGTAGTCAAGTGAACGTGCACCATAATCACTAGTAACTCTTCCAGATAAAAGTGGCATATAAGTTCCATTATAATTTGCTGATGCACCACTATTACTATTTTTTCGATAAGAAGAATAAATTCGGTTTTTACAAGCAGACATTGTTTCATTTCCGCTACAACCTAGACTTTTTAAACTATTTATAAGTCCAATTTGTGTTTTATACTCATCTTCTTTTGAGGCCATTCCCTCGCTAATGCTTTCTATTTCTTTATCTAATTTAGCTTCAAGTTCACTTAATTCTTGTTGTTTTTTTTCTAAATCGGCTTGTTTATTTGTTAGTTCAGTCTTCTTTTTATCAAGTTCTTCAACATTAGCGTTATATTCTTTAATAAGTTTATCATTATAATCTGATAATTGTTCTGCGACTGAAACTCTATAAATAAAATCTGTAAAGTCTTTCGCACCAAATATATACTCTAAATAATTAGAATCTCCACCAGATACTTGAACAAAAGACATAAGGCTTTTTATTTGTTCATCTTTTTTTTCAATTTTCTCTTGAAGTTCGGCAATTTCTTTCTGAGTATTTTCAATCTGGGCTCTTGTGTCTGTGATTTGTGTTTCAACATTATTTTTTTGTTCAGTTGCTTCTGCTTTTTCAGCCTCAGAAAGTTCTTTTTGACTCTTTGCGGCATTATAAGCTTCTCTATTCGCTTTTGCCTCTGCTTGTAATTCATTCAAAGTCTTTTCTTTTGCCCGCGTGTTATATGAGCAAGTTAAACATAAAGCAAATATTAATATTATAGATAAAATTTTACATAAACTACGCATACACATCTACTCCTTTAAATTCTTTATTGCTCTTTTATAATTAGGCATATATTTTTCTACAGTTTGCCAAAAAGCTTTTGAATGGTCAAAATGTACTAAATGGGCAAGTTCATGAATAATAACATAATCAATATCATGAATTTCATATCTAATCAATTTAGAATTTAAGGTAATAGAATCATCTCTTCTATTACATACTCCCCATCTTGTTTTCATATTTCTTATTTTAAGTTTTGGATACAAAATATCTTCCTCAAATAAACTATAACAATACTCAAGCCTTTGTTCAAAAACATTTATCATTTGTTTTTTAAGCCATTTTTCTAAAGATTTTTCATCTTTACAATATATTTTATTTTTATCTATCTCTACATTCTCAAATGGTGCTTTAATTATATCATATTTCTCACCTAAATAATAGAATTCTTGTGATTTTTCATTGCGTTTTTTAAGTTTTCTAATAACATTTCTTAGATAATCTTCTTCTTTTTCTAGCAAATATTTAATGTCCCTTTTTGTAGTTAATATATTAGCTGTTACATAAATGTTTAAATCTTCTTTAACTTTAATATAAGTGTTTTTATTGTTTTTATATTCAATTATAACATTATATTTTTCATTATCTATTTTATATTCAAAAGTCTTCTTCATTTTCTTCACCAGTTACAATCTACTATAATATCTTTTTATATTTATCTATTAGATTCATAAATTCATCTTGTATTTCTTTTAATTTTTCTTTAGTTTTAGCTTCAAATCTAACAGTTAAATTAGGCCCTGTGTTACTAGCACGTACAAGGGCAAAACCATAATCAAATTCGACTCTTACACCGTCTATTTGTTCAAATAAATATTTTTTTTCTTTAACATATTCTTTTATTTTATCAACGATTGCAAATTTATTATCTTCTCTTACTTCTACTTTTATCTCTTCTGTAGAATAATATTTATTTGTATTTGATAATAATTCTGAGAATTTACAGTCTTTATTTGATAAAATTTCAATTATTCTAAGGGCTGCATATATTCCATCATCAAACCCTTGATATTTATCTCTAAAGAAGAAATGCCCTGAATATTCTCCACCAAAATCAAAGCCTTCTTGCATTTTTATATTTAAGTAAGAGTTACCTGTACGAAACATTTCAGATTTCAAATTTAAATCTTTTAATCCATCTATAAGAGTTCTAGAACATTTAACATCATATACAGCTTTTTTATTTTTCATAGTTTTAATTAAGTATCTATAAATAATAAGCATTACTAAATCAGCAGTTAAATAATTACCATTTTCATCTGTGATTCCTACTCTATCAGCATCTCCATCTATTCCTATTCCAAAATCTGCTTTAACTTCTCTAACTTTTTTACCTAAATCTATCATATTGTCTTTAACCGCAGGATCTGGTATATGATTTGGAAAATTGCCATCACTTTCACAATAAAGATAAGTTACATCTATATCAAAAAGATTCATAACATCTTTAATGATTGTGCTGCCAGTGCCATTACCACAATCTATAACAACTTTTATTTTACGAGGCCCTAAGCAAACACTTTTTTTTATATTTTCTAAATAAGCATCTTTGATATCTTTGGAAGTTACTATACCACCCTTTTTTGTAATAAAATCTCCTTGATATGTAAATTTTTTAAAGTCTTCTATTAAAGGACCATATGCATTACCAATTTCATTAAATGAAAACTTAAACCCATTATATGGTTTTGGATTATGGCTTGCAGTTACCATAATACCAGTACCTATATTAAAGTGCTTTTTAGCAAAATAATACATAGGAGTAGTTACTAAACCTAAATTAATAATTGTAAGTCCAGTACTCTTAAGTCCTGCGATTAAAACGTTTACAATTCTCTTTGACGTTAATCTATTATCATGCCCTATGACAACTGTTTCTTTGCCATCTTTTAAAATATAAGTACCATAACTTTTACCTATTGTATAAACAACATCATCATTTAACTCAGTATCTGCAATTGCTCTTATATCATATTCTCTAAATATATTTTCATTTATTTCTTTAGTTACTTCCATCTGTTCACCATCCTATTATAATTATACATTTTTTTAACAAATTTGACAATTATACGTTAATTTGTTAATTTAAATATCTTTTATACGTTTTTATTTTTGCAAGGTAAATTAATAGTATATAAAAAAGTAAGTAATACTTACTTCTAGCCATATATAAATATCATATATACACACTTCTATACTTTTTATTAGCTTTTTTTATTATTAAAAATCACTTAATAGATAAATTCATTTTATCTTTAAGCATATGTAATATTTTGTTATTCTTCTTGTCTAAAGATTCAATAATTTTTCTATTTACATTAACAAGTTTAAGCCAAGCTTGTGCTTCTTCATCATCAATATATGATGTGCTCGGTAAATTTTTCATGGCAAGATCCTTAGTTTTCTCATTTGAAATAAAATCATCTAATTGTTCTACACACTGATGAGCATAATCAATTCTATGCCCTCTTTCAACATTTTTAAAATTAGTATTATCTCTTTCGTTATTTCTTTCTTCCATCTCATCCATTGTAAGTTCTGCATCAAATTTAAGTCCAAATGTATGAATTTGTTTAATTAATCCATAACGCATATCATCTGAAAGCATAGATAAATTACTGCTTAAAACATCATTTACAGAATAAAGACCATATTCTGTTGGTAGCCAAATACCAAGAGATTTAAGATCATCATTCAACTTTATATTTTTAACCTTTGTCATAAATTATCTCTCCTATATAAATAAATTATATCATACGGCAATACAAATAACAAATAACTACCTACCTCTACCAATAGATTTTTCTAGGTCTAAATCATAAGAAAGAGTATCTAACTTTTCTTTTAACTCAACTTCGATAAATACCATCTTTTTCATGATTTTTTTAATATCTTGAGTTTTTAAATATTTAGAATATTTATTCATAATTTTTTTTCTGTATTTTATTACATCTTCAAGCACTAGTGTAACATCAGATGAATCAGTTTCATCTTCATCATTTAATATTAATACTATAAAATTTAAGTAATCATTAATTTGGCGATAAATTTTTTTCTTAATAACACTTTCAATTAAATGTGGTTTTATCAGTAAAACATTACTAACTTTTATTCCACCATATTTTATATTATTTTTAGGTTTAACCTTAAAACCGGTAATTTTAGTTGAATCAATATAAATCACTTCTCTATCATCATTTTTTTGACATGTATAAGTTTTAGACATTTTCATCAACTCTTTTCTAATAAGTCAGGTCTTCTCTCTTTAGTTTTTCTTAAAGCTTCTTCTTTTCTAAATTTTTCAATATTCGCATGATGTCCCGACAAAAGAACATCAGGAACCTTCATTCCTTTAAAACAAACAGGTTTAGTATAAACAGGATAGTCGAGTAAATTATTATTAAAAGATTCATTAAGGTGAGACTCTTTTTCAATAACACCATCAAGTAGACGAACAACACTATCTGTAATAACCATACTAGCAATTTCTCCACCAGTTAATATATAATCTCCAATGCTAATTTCCATATCAACAATAGATAAAATTCTCTCATCAAATCCTTCGTAATGACCACATATAAGTATAATATGTTTCTCTAAAGATAAATCGTAGGCTATTTTCTGTTTATATGGTACTCCTTGAGGAGTCATAAGTATAACTTTTGTATCCTCACCTTTTAAATCATCTATGGCATCGAATATTGGCTGACACATCAATACCATTCCTTTCCCGCCACCATATCCATAATCATCAACTCTTTTGTGAGAATCAGTACTATATTTTCTTATATCATAAATATTTATATCTATACTTTTTTTTTCTCTAGCTCTTTTAACAATTGAAGTATTTAAAAAGCCGTCAAACATTTCAGGAAATATCGTAAGAATATCAATTCGCATCAAGTAATCCCTCTATTTCTTTAAGAACAATTTTAGATAATGATATACTTTCAATAAATTCATCAACATAAGGAATTAATATATCTTTATTACCATTATATATAACTAGTAGTTTTTGCATTTTATTTTTTTGAATTTGTTTTAAAATACCAATATTTTTGTTTTTGAAATATACTTTTATTCCTATAAGTTCTTCATCTAATAAGGATGGAAATTTAAATTCATCTTTATTTATATATACATCATAACCTTTATATTTTAAAACATCATTTATATTATTAACACCAGAAAATGTAACCATATCATACTCTTTATGGACTCTATACGAAGTAATAATAAGCTCATCTTTATTTATATATAAATGATTGCCACTTTTAAAAACAATATCTTTATATTCAAAATCAGAAAGTATTCTAACCTCACCTTTTATACCATGAGTGTTTACAACTCTACCTATTTTAAGCATTAAATCACCTACTCATTTCATATAAAATAATACTAGTCGCAACCGCCACATTTAAGCTTTCACAGTGCTTATTCATATCAATATAAATATAATCATCACATGCATCTAGTACTTCCTTAGAGACCCCGTTTCCTTCATTACCCATTATTATAGCAAACTTCTTTGGTTTTGAAACATTTTTTAATGATTTTGAGTATTTTACTTTTGTACCAAAAAGAGTATAACCTTCTTTTTTTAATTTAGGTATTATAGAAACTAAATCAGTAGCTATAATATTTATATGAAATATCATACCTTGAGATGCTCTTATAACTTTAGAACTATAAATATCAGTACATTTTGGACTTAAAATAATTGTATCTATATTAAAAGCCACAGCACTTCTTATAATTGTACCTAAATTTCCTGGGTCTTGAATATCATCTAATATTAATATATTACCCTTAATATTATTTTGATTCTTTTTTTGGCATATACCCATAATTTTATAAGGGTTATCTAAAGATGAAAGCTCTTTCATAATTTCTTTAGAAATATAACTAATAGGAGCATCAAAAGAAGTTTCTTCGCCTTCTAATAATAAGATTTCTTTTAAATATGAAGTTTTATTAGCTTCTTCTATTAGATGTTCACCTTCTATCAAAAACATATTTGTTTTATCTCTATATTTCTTTGTCTTTAATTTTTTTAAATCTTTTATTTTGGAATTATTTAATGATGTATAATGCATATAATCACCTAGTACAATTATACACCAAAAAAAGGTTTTATGTCTATAAAACCTTACTCAGCACATGGCTCATTATATATATATGAATAAATAGAGCCATCAAAAGAAATATTAACAAATTTCCCATCATATTTATCTTCTAATTTAATATCTAAAAAGCCATCATTTTTAAGAGTTTTTAAAGTAATTTCACAGCAAAAAGAATCATCATAACATTTACCATTTTCATCCTTGCTATAGCATTCACATTCACTAAATGAATCATCTTCAGCTTTAGAAAGCATTGAAAAAGAATTAGAAGTTACATACTCTTTGGCAGCATCAATAAATAGCTCTGCTTGATCTTCTTGAAGTTCTTCTTTATTTTCACTTATTGTTGAAGAAATAAGTGGTGTTACTAAAAGAGCTATTATACTTAAAATAGCAATTACACCTAAAAGTTCTACTAAAGTAAAAGCATTTTTCATTATCTCACCCAATACAATTATAAATTAGCGACAATTTTAAGTCAAGAATATAAATTATTATTAATTATCAGATATGATTAACTTGTGATAATGTCTTAAGTGATAACTTGCGAAAATGTCTCAAAG
>CAVFIJ010000069.1:0-4373 GCA_963622405.1 Bacteroidaceae bacterium
ATTCATGTGTCTTTTTTTGGTACAGAAGTGTTGCACTTCAAATTTAAATTAACACTTGTTAAAGATATGGAAAAGCCAAGATTTAGAAGATAAAAAACCAATACATAAGTATTGATTTTTTTTGCTTAAGCATTTATAAGTTCTCCAGATTTAAGTAACTTTAAAAGTAAAACGTTTTGTTCAAATGAACCTACATATTCATCAATTCCATTAGCCCAAGCTAAGACTGCTCGGTGATCAAACGAACTATCTTCACTAAGACTTTTTAGGCCGTCAACAATAGATCCACCAACATAACTAGTATTTTTTAAATAATCGTCATTATTTAAATTAACGTTTTCATTTTTCAAAGTCTCCTTTGTATCTGAATTCACTTTTTCTTCTTCATCTACTATTTTATCTTCATCACCGTTTTGAACTTCATCCTCATTTACTTTTAATGCAGAATCATCACTCGCATTAGCAGTGTCCGAAACTTCATCTTCGTTATTTAGAGAATTATCTATATTATCATTAGAAATAAATACATTATTTTCTTTCCATAAATAATCATTTGGATTAACTCTAACATTATCAGGTCCTCTAATTTCAAAATGTAAGTGAACACCGTAAGCATTTCCAGTTTGACCAATTGTCGCGATTCTTTGGCCTTTAGACACATAATCACCAACTTTAACAGAAACACTACCATACTTTAAATGAGCATATAAAGTCTTATAACCATTTGGATGCTTTATAATAACATAATTTCCGTAGGTTGTATTACCTGTACTATTGTGATTAGTATATTTTTCATTGCTGACAGCAACTTCTACAGTGCCTTCGTAAAACGCAATAATATCTGTTTCTCCTCCATCAGAGGGAATTAAATCTAGTGCTTTATGATTTGATGAATATTCATAAGAAACTGATTCATTCATAGTAGCTAAAACATGTTCTGACATAGTCACCTCCCTTCTACTAATATAATAATAATTTTATTTTAAAATTACTTTTAATTATTTTAATTTTTTGAATTTCCTAAATTGAAATATTACTTTAATAAAATTATTAAATGTGATAATATTAAAAAGGTGATAAAAATGATAAACAATCTAAACGAAATGCAAAGACAAGCCGTAGAAACTACTGATGGCCCCCTTTTAGTACTAGCGGGTGCAGGCTCAGGCAAAACAAAAGTATTAACTACTAAAGTAGCGTATTTAGTAGAAAAAAAACAAATAAATCCTTATAACATTTTAGCCATCACATTTACTAATAAAGCCGCCAAAGAAATGAAACAAAGAATACATAAAATG
Source organism: Bacteroidaceae bacterium (assembly GCA_963622405.1). Lineage (GTDB taxonomy): Bacteria > Bacillota_I > Bacilli_A > RF39 > UBA660 > Coprosoma. The sequence goes on from CAVFIJ010000069.1 coordinate 1,299, forward strand.
TTAGGACAAATTGCTTATGACATACAAATATCAACATTTCATTCATTAGGACTTTTAATAATAAAAGAAAATTATATAAAATTAGGTTATAATAAACAAATAACAATATTAGATACAGAAGATGTATTAACAATAATAAAAAAAATAATAAAAGAAAAAAATTTAGACCCTAAAATATATAACCCAAGAACAATAAGAAATAAAATAAGTAGTGCTAAAAGTGAACTAATAGATAAAGATTCTTATGGCAAATTTGCCCATTCAGATTATGAAAAAATAATAGAAGACATTTATAAAAAATACGAACAAAAATTAAAAACAAATAATTCACTAGACTTTGATGATTTGCTTACTTTACCTATAAAACTATTTAAAGACAATAAAGATATATTAAAGCAATATCAAGAACGCTTTAAATATATTTTAATAGATGAATATCAAGACACAAATGAAGCACAGTATACCTTAATAAAAATGCTTAGTTCAAAATATAAGAACATATGTGTAGTGGGAGATATTGACCAATCAATTTATGGTTTTAGAGGTGCTAACTACCAGAACATACTTAACTTTGAAAAAGATTATCCTAATGCTGTAACTATAAAACTAGAAGAAAATTATCGTTCTACAAAAAACATATTAAATGCCGCAAACGAAGTTATAAAAAATAACAAAAAAAGAAAAGAAAAAACACTATGGACACAAAATGAAGAAGGCGAAAAAATTAAATATCATCGTGCATATGATGAAAAAGATGAAGCACATTATGTTGTAGATAAAATAAAAAGATTAATTAAAGATGGCACATTAAAAAGCGATATAGCTGTACTATATAGAACAAATGCCCAATCAAGAAATATAGAAGAAGAATTATTAGAAGAAAATATACCTTATAAAGTTGTTGGTTCATTTTACTTCTATAATAGAAAAGAAATAAAAGATTTAATAAGCTATTTAAAATTAATATATAATCAAAATGATGATGTAAGTTTAATGCGTATAATAAACGTGCCTAAACGTCAAATAGGAACAAAAACAATAGAAAATCTAAGTACTAAAGCCATAGAACATAATTGTTCTTTATATAGTGCTATAGATAGTGGTAAAGAATTATTATTTAAAAATATAATTGAAGAAATAAAAACAGAAAGTGAAAATATTTCACTAACAGAACTCGTAGATTTAGTATTAGGTAAAACTGGGCTGCGTAAAAGCCTTCAAAATGAAAAAACAATAGAGGCAGAAATAAGACTAGAAAACTTAGAAGAATTTAAATCAATAACTAAAAACTTTGAAGAAAATAGTGGTATAATATCACTAGAAGATTTTTTACAAGAAATAAGTCTTGTATCTGACATTGAAGAACATAAAAACAATAATGATGTTGTAACATTAATGACCGTTCATTCAGCTAAAGGCTTAGAGTTTGATAACGTATTTATTGTAGGATTAGAAGAAGGTATATTCCCTCATATAAATTCTTTAGATAGTGATGATGATTTAGAAGAAGAAAGAAGACTTTGTTATGTTGCCATAACAAGGGCAAAAAAGAATCTTTACCTTTTAAATGCTAAAAGAAGATTAATTTATGGTAATACAAATATAAATCCACCAAGTAGATTTATAAATGAAATAGATGCAAGGTATCTAGAAAGCGATATAAAAAGTGAAAAACCAAAAATAATCAAAAAAAGTATGATAGATAAAGATGCAACATATAAAGTTGGCGAAAAAGTTATCCATGATATTTATGGAGAAGGGATAATAATTAATGTTGGCAGTGTTCTTACTATTGCATTTTCACATAAATATGGTATCATTAAAATAATGAAAGGACATAAAAGTATAAAGAAGGTGGAATAAAATGGATCAAATATTAAATATAATAGGGCAATGGTTTAGCAATATGAATGATAAAATCGCAGGCAATCATATTATTCAAAAATTAAACGAATGGATAGAACCTGTGAGAAATTGGCTTAATGCAAATCATAATAATCCAGTTGTATGGGGTGCTTTCTTCTTGATAGGATTATTTATCTTTGGTATTGTATATAGAGCATTAAATAGAAATTAAAGGAGAACTATAATGGATGAGTATACTTTATTAGTATTAGCCGCGGGCGAGGGAAGTAGATTTGGCGGCTCAAAACAAATAGAGCCTATTGGACCAGAGGGACAGTATATAATTGATTATTCATTATATGATGCGATAAAAGCTGGTTTTAATAAAGTAATATTTGTTATAAAAGAAGAACAAGAAAAAATATTTAAAGAAACTATAGGTAAAAGAATAGAAGATAAAATAAAAGTAGAATATGCATTTCAGCAAATAAACGACCTCCCAGAAGGATATAAGGCTCCCAAAAAAAGAAAAAAGCCATGGGGAACTGCTCACGCTATATATAGTGCAAGAGACATGATAAAAGGATCTTTTGCTATTATAAATGCAGATGATTTTTATGGACCTGTTGCTTATAAAATATTAATAGATTTTTTAAAAAACAATAAAGATAGAACACATTATTTAGCTGTTTGTTATAAAGTAATAAATACACTATCTCAAAATGGTGCTGTAAAAAGAGCAGTAGTCACAGAAGAAAATGGAATATTAGAAAAAATAGTTGAAAGTAAAGTTGAAATAAAAAACAATACAATGATTGCATATCCTTTAGATGGTAAAAGAGCTTTTAAATTAGATGAAAATGCCCTTGCAACTGTAAATCTTTTTGGCTTAACTGTAAATTTTATTAAAGTTATTGAAGATGAATTTTCAAAATTTTTAGATGAAAATATAAATAACTTAGATGCTGAATATTTACTTCCAGATGTTATATCTAAACAAATAAAAGAAAATACTGCAGTCATATATACAAGATATATAACAGATAAGTGGCATGGTATCACCTATAAAGAAGATAAAGAAAGCATTGTAAATGCTATAAATAAATATATTCAAGAGGGAAAATATCCTAGAGATTTATGGAAATAAATAAAAACATTAGAAAAAGAGATCTAATGTTTTTAAATCCTAAATAATATTATCTATAAGCCCATATTCTAAAGCTTCCTTAG
>CAVFIJ010000070.1:0-2926 GCA_963622405.1 Bacteroidaceae bacterium
TTATATAATTCACCTATCATCTTAATATCTGGATTTTCTATAGTAAAATACATCAAAAAAGTAATAAAAGATTCGGCAAAAGAAAGTAATAATAAACCTGGATTTAATTTTTGAATAATCATAACCACTGTACCAATTATTAAAAAAGCAATAATTGGAAAAAACTTCTTCTCCGTAATATATTTAATATTTTTTATTAAGCAATATATAATGATAACCACTAAAATTGAAGAAATTAAATAAAGAAAGTTAGAAGCAGGTCCAAAAGAATAAATAATTCCATCAGCATTATGATAATATAAAGGTAAGGTAGTAACTAATAAAATTAAAATTCCAGTAACAATTATAAAAATATTTGACATTTTCTTTGTAGAAAAATCCTTAATTGAAATCGAGAATATATATAGCGTAAAAAACATAAGCCACATAGCCAAATATATCAAATATAATTTAGAAAATATTATATTGAACATAGGATATGTATCCATATTACCCATAAAAATATATGTTGGTATACCAATTAGTGGCCCAAATAAACTAGTAATAACTAAATTCCTATATACTTTATTTTCATATGAATTAAATCTAGGCTTAGTAAAAAACACAACAACCAATAAACTTGTATATATTAATGAACAAACACTAAAATAAATTCCAACTGTCATAATCACACCTACCTTATATTAATTATAACATTTATTTCTTTTTTATATCATATAAAACTGCTTTATTTTGATTCTTTTTTCCTTTTTCCTTTAATTTCATAACATCAACTTTACCTGCTAAAGTATAAGGAAGCTTATCTACATACCTATACCACTCAGGCCTGTCTCTGTTAGGAATATTATTATTAATAAGTTCCATAATTTCTTTATGAACCTTTTCCTTAGACTTATCTAAATTATTCTTTAAAGCAATATATATCATAGGATACTTACCAGTATTATCTTGTGTATAATTAACACCAACCACAATACACTCAGAAACATATTCACAAGTATTAACAAGATTCTCTAAAGGTAAAACAGTTACCTTATGTCCGTCAGGACGAACAATTATATTTTTAACCCTTTCTGAGAAAAATATAACACCATCTTCATCCATATATACTAAATCACCAGTTTTAGACCATCTAACACCATTATTATCCATTATAAAGAACTTATCATTCTCTTCCTTATTTTCTAAATAGCCAAGCATTTGCGTAGGACCAGAAACATAAAGTTCTCCAATTTTATGTTCTCTGCCATATGAAACTTCATTTCCATCTTTATCCACAATTTTAACATTGTTACCAACATGGGGAATACCAATACTTCCAATTTTATTAACATCTCTATTAACAGTAGTACAAAAACCACCACCATATTCACTCATACCAATTCCTTTGCGAATTTCAAAAGTTCCCTTAGATTTTAAAAACTCATTAACCATATATTCTCTAGTAGGTGTCATTTTATCTCCGCCATAAATACAAGTTTTTAAATAGCTTAAATCCTCATTTTTAAAAATATTGCTTTCAGCCATAATCTCAAAAAATCTTGGAGTTCCAATAACATGATTAGGTTTATATTTTTTTACTAAATAAGGAAAATCCTTTGGCTTATAACTAGGAATTAAAGTTATCTTAACTCCAAATGAAAGAGCATTATGCATTCCAACACTGCAGCCATATGCTGTAAAAAAAGGTATATTTCCAAGAAAACGATCCCCTACATTAATTCTTATACCAGAATATTTAAGCTGCATATTCTGTCCATTAAAAGTCTCATTAGTTAGAACTGCTCCCTTAGGATTACCAGTTGTACCACTTGTATATACAACAGCAGCCGCTGTATTTTTTTTGTACTTGCATTCCTTAAAAGGTAAAATACTCTCCCCAATACTAAGAAACTTACTATATGAAAGATATTTACCAGAATATTTATATTTCTTATGAGTAAGAGAATAAACCCTTCTTATTTTTTTATTTTTAATAGATTGAATAGGACTAATAGAAACAATCTTTTCCAAAGAACACTTATCAACAATTAAATCTATATTTTTCTTGCATAAATCAAGCATAACCATAACCTTACATTTAGCATCATCCAAATATTTAAGTATTCTGTTAGCGGAAGTCCTAGGTTCTATTAAACATGCAATCGCACCTATCTTAGAAGCTGCATAAAAGAAATAAATAAACTCAGGAATATTAGGAAGACAAAAAGCAACATAATCACCTTTTCTAACCCCTAAAGCATATAAACTTTTACTAACCTTTTCAATTTCATTAAAAACCTCATAATATTTAATTTCTTCTCCCATATATTCAAGAGCACACTCTAAATAATTATTTTCATTTAATATTTTTAAATTCTGATATAAGGTATATTCAGAAATTTTTTCATTTGAAGATTCTTTAGGATAATACTTAAGCCAAGGCATATCTTGACTAGGAAGACCAGTTTTTCTTCTCTCCTCACGTATAATTTCTTTTTCAAGAAAATCATCAATTTTAAGTTCTTGTTTAGAAAACCTTCCAACAAAATTAGTTTTAATAAACTTTTTCTTACATTTAACATCAATACTACCAAAACTAGTATTCTTTCCATTTAAAACATGAGTAATAGAAATATCCTCATCGTTAAATAAACTAAGTCTTCCATATTTACCAAGAGCAATTAAATTATTATAAAAAGCAAAATACCTATTATATTTAGAACCAAACGAATCATTAATTAAAGAAAGTTCAAACTCATCAAGAAACTCAAATCTAGAATATATAGTATTATAATTTAAATTATAAGTGCTTTTTACAAGTTTACTATCACAAGTAAATAATGTTTCCGAAGAAAAGCTCTTAAAATAAACATTGTATTTACACATTATTAAATAATTAATTAAAACAAAAAATGGGGATTTGGGCGCTTTGATGTTTTGGCAA
>CAVFIJ010000071.1:0-27797 GCA_963622405.1 Bacteroidaceae bacterium
AGAGTAAGTTAGAAAGTGAAATAAAAAGAGTTACAAAAAGGTTTTAACTCTTTTTGTTTACAAATTATTTGTAAAATGTAGTATTTTGTCATATGTTTTATGTTTCCTTTTTCATAATATATGGTATAGTAAGATTACGAGAAAAATTAGAAAAGGAGAAATTACATGACTGCTGATAAGATTAAAAGTAGTTTCGTTGTTTTATTATTTTTAGTATTAATTGGAGTTTTGTGTGCTGGAATTTTTTATAACTTTATTTTGATTGATTTTGTGTATTTACTTTTTATAATAGGATGCTTTATAAGATATATTTATATTTTAATACATAATAAACAATAAAAGACTGTAATAATTATTTTATTACAGCTTTTTAATATTTTGTTTTGGATTCTAAATCTGATATTATTATTAATTGTTTATTATTTTCTTTACCACATGTTGTTAATATTAATGATGTTTTTGTTTGTTTTGGTATGTTTATTATGCCTGTTTTATTGTCTTTATATTTGTTATTAACTATGTAGGTATATTTTATGTTTTTATAATAAATGTTAATTTTATCTTTATTATTTAATTTATATATATTTTTAAAGTATGATATTTTACTGCTGCCAGAATGTGCAGCGAGAAAAAGATATGTATTTTCTTTATTGGGCATGGATGATTCTTTTAATATTTGGATGTTTTTTTCTACGGTATTATTTTTGGAAGTTTTTTCTACTAAACCTGCTTTTAAGTTTATTTTGGGTATTTCTATTATGGCTATGTATTTTTCATTTTCTATTTCAACATAGTTAAAAAAGTTACTTATTTTTTTGTTTTCTATTTTTTTATAATATTTGTTTTCACTTGAATTATAAATGATTGCTATAACAGATATTGTTATTAATATTCCACTAAATAGTTTTATACCTATTATTATTTTTTTTGCAAACATATAAGATTCCTAATATCCCTATTATTAATGTTATATACTGAAAGAATGGTTTATCTTTTTTGGTATTTGGTACATTTATGGTTATGGTTTCTTTTTTATTTTTCATTTGTGCATTTACTTTTTGTCCGTTTTCTTTTATATTTAAATATATTTTTTCATTCGATAATAAATATCCATTTGAGGCACTTTTTTCTATTATATAATATTTGCCTAATGGCAAATTATTAATACTTACTTTTCCCTCGTTATTTGTGGTATATGTTCCTATAAGTCTATCATTTTCTGTAAATAGCTGAATTACTGTGTTTGAAATAGGATTTCCATTATCATAATCTGTTTTAGTAAATTCAAGATTTCCTTTGGGTAAATAATTTTGTAGATTTATTTCTTTGTTTAGATTTTCCTGTTTTGTAAATTCAAAATAATATTTTTCATTGTTTAGCATATTTTCGCTACTTGTTTCACATTCTAGTAAAAAATATTTACCATAATAAAGATTTGAAAGTGTTGCGATACCATTATTATCTGTTGTTAATGTGTTTATAAGACTATATTTTTTATAAATTATATTACCCTTTGAATCTGTTATATCTTCGTTTGCATATACAGCAAATGTTACATTTGGTAAGGCAATTATATTATATTGATATGAAGCGTTTGTTAGTTCTAATTTTTCTCCTTTTTTATTTATTTTTAGTGTTGCACCATTACTTTTTAGCTTAACGCTAAATTTTTGTTTATTTGTAATTCTTAGCTTTGCATATGTTTGGGTATTGTTGTTATAGTAAATTACTGTGCTTTTGTTATCGTATGATTTTCTTTCAAAGGTTATTTCTTCTTCGTTTATTTCATTTGGAGTAAAGGTTATTTCTAATTTGTTGTCTTTTTGAACTACTTGGTGTTTTCCATTATATGAGAAATTATAGTTATTTAAAACCTCGTTATTATCAACTATGGTAATGGTTTCATTCATATTACCTTCTAGTGTAGTATTTGCAAATGAAGGGGTTTTTTTATAGTTATTTATGAGGTTATTTATTTCATCCTTTTCTTTTGAAATATCTATTTCTTCTCCATTACCATTGTTTTGTGTTGTGAATTTTACGCTTATATTTTTAGCTTTTTCCCATATTAATTCTTGTGCAGCCATCCAGTATTTATCATTGTTATGGCTCGGGTATTCTCTTCCAAAATAGCCTGCGAGTTCTATGTATTCTTTTTGCTCATCTGACAAATTAGTGATGCTCCAGTCTGTAGTTGAACTATATGTAAACGTTGTTATTTGGACAAGCGGTTCTATGCAATAAGCAAGTTCTCCATCAGCATATAATTTTGTTACGGCATTGGCCATTGTTTTACCAGTTATATTATCTTGCTGAAAAAAATACACTCCTTCTATTTTTTGAAAGCTTACTTTTGTATCATTGATGGCTGCTTTAGCATGAGGTGAAGCTAAAAACATTAATAATAATACTATAACTATTTTTATATTCTTTTTTATAATTTTCATTATTTCCTCCTTAAAATATGTAGGTCCTACGAGCCGAATATAACATATGGTATTATTATGGTCAAATGATGATTTTACCTTATTTTCCTATAAAAAAAGAAACAATTTAGGTTTTCTCGCCTAAGAGAAAATACCTTATTTGTTTCTTGTTTGGATTTTATTTTATTAAATTATATGTTTTTTTACATTGTTGGATTTGTGCCATTTCCTATTGGCAATCCTAGTATATACCATCCTATTACAATTAAGATTAGTAATACGGCTAATAATAGTATTGATGGTAATGTTTGTTTTAAGGTACCAAATACTGTTATTTTTACGCTTTCTTTTTTGTTATATTTTTCAAGGAAGGCTAGCATTATAATAAAGTATATAAATAGTGGTGTTAGTCCTTTTCCTATGCTGTCAGCTATTTTAAAGATAAATTGAGTAAAATCAGGTGTTATATTGGCTTTCATGAATAAAGGAATTATTACGGGAGCTGCTATTGTCCATTTTGTTGTTAGATCGGGTATTAATATTGACATAAGTATTACACCTATGATGGTTATTAATATTAATGGAATTCCCGTAAATTCTAAGTTGCCAATAAACGATGTTATGATACACGCTATTACTTCTCCTAAGTTTGTATAGTCTAATATACTTGATAAAAGTGATGTAAAGAACATTAGTATAAATATGTATCCTAAATTGTTAAATTCTTTGGATAATCCTACACTAAAGTCGTTTGTATCTTTAATGTTTTTGGACATATATCCATATATTCCTGAACAGACCATTAATACTATTAAAAACATGAAGATAAAGGCATCATTAAATGTTGAATTTCCTCCTAGTAACTGAGCAACATAATCTTTTTGACTCATATCAAGTAATACTCCACTGCCTGGAAGATTAGGAGTTATCATGTATATAAATAGTATTATGAATAGGAGAAAAACAAGTGAGCTTATTACTAATCCTTTTTTTGAATAGTTGTATTTTTCTTCTTCTGTATAAGATTCTTTTATTTTTGGTTTTAAAAATGTTTCGAGGATGATTGTTCCAATTATAGCAATTATAAAGGTTGATGATATCATTATAAATAATGATGACCATGCATTAAATTGATATGATGAATCTACTGTTAGGGCGGCAGTTTTTGTAAGCAGTCCTAGTTGATAATCTTCATAATTAAATACAAGTCCTGTTTCATATCCTAGGGTTATTCCAATAAATGTTACTAGTATGCCATAAACTGAATTTTTATTTAAATATTGATAAATTACAGCAGACAATGGAATTAAAATGACGTAGCTATATTCTCCAAAAAATGATGATATTATGGCTATAAATAAAGTTAAGAAAGTTATTATTACGGATTTTACTATTTTAAATTTGGTAAATATTGCTTTGAACAGTCCACTTGCTTTTCCGATTGATATGGCCATTAATGATATTATTATTAATACTAATGGTTCAAAGGCTCTAAAGTTATTTACAGGAGATGATAAAAAGTAATCAAGTCCTTCTTTGGATAATATGCTTTTTACTTTTGATGATGACTGTTCTATTGCTCCATTAGTAATTGTTGTTATTTCTCCGCGGAGTCCTATAGCAGAGGCAATGCAAGAGATTAGTATTATAACAAATATAAAGATTATAAGTGTTATAACTGGTCCAAAACGTTTTTTTTCTTTTTTCATTTTGTCCTCCTACTGTATTATTTTTTTTAATTTTTTATTAAAGTCGATGCGTGAAAGCATGATGCTTCTTCCGCATTTTAGACATTTTATTTTTATATCGGCCCCTATTCTAGTTATTTCCCATTTGTTTTCACCACATGGGTGTTGTTTTTTCATTATTACTATTGTTCCTATATTATAGTTATTATTCATTATGTACCACCACCTGTGGGTATGGAATTTCTATATTGGATTTATCAAAGGCTATTTTAACTGCTTTGTTTACATCTCTTTTAAATTGAATATCCTTTGTTGGTTCACAGTCCGCTATTAAACGGTATATTACGGCACTTGAGCCAAGTTCTTCTATTCCTAGTAGTGTTACATCTGATGTTAAATAAGGTGTATTTTTACTTAGTGTTTCGCATACTTCTTTTAGTACTTTTTCGGTTTCACTTATATCTGCTGAATAAGACACAGTTATATCAGCAATGCACTTTGATGTTTGAGTACTATAGTTTATTACTTCATTAATGTTTCTATTGTTTATTATTTTTACCTCTCCACTATAGGCTCTTATTTTGGTATTTTTCATACCTAGTTCTATTATATCTCCTCTGAAATCTCCTATTTTAACATTATCTCCGACATCAAATTCATTATTAACAATAATAGAAAATCCAGCAAGAAAGTCTTTTAATATATCTTGTAGTGCTAATCCGGCAAGTACTCCTACTACTCCAAGTGACGCTAGCATAGCTTTGGTATCTACTCCCCATGTATCTAGGATAATGATGGCTGCAACAATAATAACTATATATTTTATGATATTGGTAATTAAGTGCATGATGGTAATAGATTTTTTATGTAATCCATATTTAGTACTTGCTTTAAACATTTTTTCTATAATTAATTTTATTAGTATATATATTAATACTGATATTATAACTATAAATATTGGTGATATTATTTCTTTGGTAAAAAGGGTTTTTAACATTTTATCATTCCTTTATATTTAGTATTTCAAGAATACGATTTAAATCGGCATTGTTAACAAATGATATTATTATTTTTTTATCTTTTATTTTTACTTTGGTATCTAATTTTTCCCTAGCTATTTCTTCAACATAAGCATATTCTTTATTTTTTCTTTTTGTTTGAGGTTTGGCCTTGCTTATTGTTTCTTCTGCATTTCTTACTGTTAAGTTACTATTTACTATTTCCTTTGCTTTTTTTATCATTTCTTCATTATCTTTTAGTTTGCTTAATGCTCTTGCATGTCCCATACTAAGAGATTTATTTATTACCATTTGTCTTACTTCTTCTGGAAGTCTTAATATTCCTATAATGTTGGTAATATGGCTTCTACTTTTACTTACTCTTTTAGCTAGTTCTTCTTGGGTTATTCCTAGTTTTTCTATTAGTTTTTTATAGGCTTGTGCTTCTTCTATAACGTTTAAATCTTCTCTTTGAAGGTTTTCAAGAAGGGCTATTTCTGCCATTTTTTCATCTGATAGCTGTCTTATGATTGCTGGTATGGTTTTTTTACCGGCTATTTTACTAGCACGCAATCTTCTTTCTCCCGCAATTAGTTCATAGCCTTTAATACTTTTTTTTACTATTATTGGCTGAAATACTCCATTTTCTTTAATTGAGGATGCAAGTTCTTGTAATGATTCTTCATTGAATGTTATTCTTGGCTGATATGGGTTTGGTCTTATTTCATCAATATTTATTTCTACTATTTCTTCACCTTTTGTTTCTTCATATATTTTTTTATCTATGTTTTGAACGTTATTTATATTTAAATTATCTAAATCAAATAATTGTTCTAAACCTTTTCCTAGTGCTCTTTTTTTATTTTCCATTTCTATTTATCACCTCTTTGGCTAAATTTAAATATGCTTCAGATCCACGGCTTTTAGGATCGTAAGCTATTATTGGTTTTCCATGGCTTGGAGATTCTGATAGTTTTACTAATCTTGGTATTATTGTGTCATATACTCTTTCTTTAAAATAACTTTTTATATCTTGTACTACCTCTAAGCCTAGGTTTGTTCTATTGTCTAACATTGTTAGTAGTACTCCTTCAATATCAAGTGTCGGATTTAAAGTTTTTTGGGCAAGCATTATTGAATTTAATAATTGCATTATTCCCTCTAAGGCAAAGAATTCACATTGAACTGGGATTATAACAGAGTCGGCGGCGGTTAGGGCATTTGTTGTTAATATACCTAATGATGGCGGACAATCTATTATTATGTAGTCAAATTTTTCTTTGGCTATATCCATGTATTTTTTTAATTGACTATTTTTGGCAAATTCTTTATCTAATCTACTTTTCTCCATTAACTCTATATCTGCTCCTGCGAGAGTTATTGTTGCGGGTATTATATAGAGATTTCTAAATTTTGTTTTTATTATTACTTCTTTTAGACTTGAATTATCTATTAGTAAATCATAAATACTATTTTGAATATCTCCTTTTTCTATACCTAGTCCTGTTGTACTATTTCCTTGGGGATCTAAGTCTATTAATAAGGTTTTTCTTCCAAGTGCACCTAATGATGCGGATAGATTAATACTTGATGTTGTTTTACCAACTCCACCTTTTTGATTTACTAATGCTATTACTTTTCCCACTGTTACCACCATTTTCTATATAATATGATATATACATTTTATCATATTCTTGTTTATAAATCTATGTTTATCATAAATTACTTATTTAATTTATTTATTATTTCATCATATTTTTTATATAACTCTTGTACACTATTTTCTAAAAAGAAATAATGTTTGACATAAAATATTAACATTACTAATAATATTAATACTACGATAATAAATAAAGATTCTTTTAAGGATAAATATAATGAAATTAACAAAAATAGAGCAAAAAATAAAGTTACTAATAAGTGAACTAGTCTTTCGTGCTGAAAAAATTTTATTTTGACTAGATGATTATTTATTTCATCCATAGTGATTTTATTTTCTAATTTTTTTTCTATCTCTTTTTTATATTCATTTATATATTCTTTCATTTTTCATCACATGATAATTATATTACTTTTTTTAGATTTAGTAAATAACATTAAAACCGTAGTGATTTTCTACGGTTTTTTCTTACTGATTAGGTCGCACTTTATACCATTCTTTTAGAAGAGTTTCTAGTTCTTCGTTTTTTTCAACACATGGTGTTTCATCTTTTATTATTTCTTCATATTCTTCTTCTGTTAGGTTTCTTTCTTTTAGCATTTCTTCTTTGATTTCTGGCCAAAATTTATTATCAATTTTGTCCATTTCTTCTTTGTTATAGCCAGTTGCTTCAGATATTTTTTCATCTGTTAGACAACTAAAATGTCTTAATGTTACAACGGCTGTTTGCCTATCTGATATAATTCTACACCATGTAATATAGTCACTGAATCTGGCAACATTGGCAGCAAATCTGCGTGGGTTTTCGGCAACTTTATTGAAGAGTTTATCACGCAGTTTTTCCGTGTTTGCATTGCCATCGCTAACTATTTCGATTCTATATTTTCCTGCTAGCCCTTCTGCGGATTCAATTAATATGACATTTGTGCCTATTATAGTTTTTGGTTCTGCTAACATATTACCTCCTTTCGTCCTTTGAATGGGTTTGCCAATCAAATTACCTTTAGTTTATATTACTATGAAATTGAATGCAAACAAGGGTTTTGGAGGTTTTTGATGCGTTTTTTTTATAATTTTGGGGAATTTCCTTTAGATGATTTTGATATAATTTATTTATTTGCATGTGTAAAATATGTTTAATTTACTAATTTTAAAATAATTAAAAAAGTGCTTTAAGTGGCACTTTAGTTTTGTTTATCAAATCCATATTTTTTATTAAATTTTTCAACACGTCCAGCTTTTTTAGCTGTTCCTTGTTTTCCTGTAAAAAATGGATGACATTTATCACATACTTCTAATTGTAATTCTGGTTTGTTTGATTTAACTGTAAATGAATTACCACAAGCACATGTAACTTTAGTATCTACGTACTCTGGATGTATGCCTTTTTTCATTCTATCGCTCCTTCCGCCATGACAAATTTATGTCATAGAAATTTAATGCTTTTATATTGTAGCAAAGTTTTTTTTTAAAATCAAGTTTTTAAGGTTCTTTTATTAAGGATTCTGATAATTTTATTTGATATTGCTTTATATCCGAGTGTTGATGGGTGTATGTTTTTGGATGTGCATAGGTAATTACTTTTGTTTTTAAATGCTTTTATTGTTTCTATATAAGTAACATTATTGTTATTGCATGTTTCTTTATATTTTTTGTTAAGATATTCTATTATATGTGATAGTTCTTCATCTTGATATGGATTATAGTATCCTATAAATATTATATCTTCTTTGCAGTATTCTTTTAATAATTTTATTAATTCATCTAATTCATTTGCAGCACTATCTACATATTCATAGAGTTTATCATAGTTTATTTTTTTATTTTGATTTATTTTTGTTAAGATATCATTTGCTCCTATAGAAATTGTTATAAAGTCAGCTTTTATTAGGGCGTTTTGAATTGTTATTTGTTTTCCATTTTGGTTTGTTTTTACATTTGTTTTTATTTTGTTTTTTAAATCATTTATTCTTTCTCCTTTTGTGGCGAAGTTATTTACATATTTTTCTAGTATGTTTTTTTGGGAAAGATAGTCCTTAACGTATCCTGAATAGCCTTTTGTTTTTTTTCCGTTACAATCTTCGCCATAGGCGATGGAATCTCCTAAGGCTAAATAGTATATTTTTTTATCTATATTACTTAAATATATAAGAAATATAATTAAAAAGATGATACCTGTTATTAATATTTTTTTCATTTTTCACCTCAAAAAAAAAGTAGATTTGATCTACTTAATTATATGTTTATAGTTTAAAGTTTATTCAAGGGTTATGCTTGCTCCAACGGTATTAAGTTTATTTATTAGGTTTTCGTAGCCTCTTAATATGTATTTTACTTCTTTTATGGTTGTTTTACCATCGGCTGCGAGGGCTGCGAGTACAAGGCATGCTCCTGCACGAAGGTCTGTTGTTATTACTTCTGTTCCTTTATAGTTTGTTGGCCCTTTTATATATATTTTTTGACCTTCAATTTTTATATTAGCTCCCATTACATTTAAGTACTGAATATTTTGAAATCTATTTTCATAGATGGTTTCTTCTACTATACTTGTTCCTTCTGCGAGAGCAAGCAAGGCTGTTAATGGCTGCTGAAGGTCTGTTGGAAATCCTGGATATATTTCTGTTTTTATATTTATTGGTTTTATATTTTGGGCTTTTGATATAATTATATTTGTTTTATTTATTTGCATATTTATGTTCATTTTTTTCATTGTATTTGTTAGTGATTTTAGATGGGTTGGATTTAAATTATTTATTTTTAAGTTTTCTCCGACCATTGCTCCTAAGATAACATAGGTTCCAGCTTCTATTCTATCAGGTATTGTAGTAATTTCTCCTTTAGATAATTTTTTTACACCTTCAATTGTTAGTTTGCTTGTACCTTTGCCTTTTATTTTAGCACCCATAGAGTTTAAAAAGTCTATTAAATTACCTATTTCAGGTTCTTTTGCAGCATTTGAAATTGTCGTTATGCCTTCGGCCATTACGCAAGCAAGTAAGGTATTTACTGTAGTGCCTACGCTTGATTTTGGAAATTCAATATCTGCTCCAACTAATTTTTTGGCTTTTATTATGTATCTATTATCTATATTTTCAACAGTTGCTCCTAGTTTTTCGAAGGCTTTTAAATGAAAATCTATTGGTCTAGCTCCTATTTGGCAACCGCCTGGTAAGTACATTTCAACTTTTTTATATTTTCCTAGGATAGCTCCCATAAAATAATAAGAGGCTCTTAGTTTTTGGCAGTATTCTTCAGTGATGGGTTTGTTTTTGAATTTTTTTGTATTAATAGTTACTTTGGTTCCTTCTTTGTAAAATTCACATCCAAGATAAGATAATATTTCTTTAATATTTCTTACGTCGGAAATATCTGGAATATTATTAATAGTTACTTCATCCGAAAGAATAGATGCAGGAATTAGGGCAACAGCACTATTTTTAGCACCTCCTATTTCAATAGTTCCTGTTAGTTTATGGTTTCCTTCTATTATTAATTTTTCCATTATATCACGCTTTCATTATAATTTATGTTTTTTACCTAAAAAGGTGTCTATGTGTATTATACACTATATTTTATAGTTTTTAAATGTTTTTATTATATGAAATAGATGACTTATAGTTAGGAAAATTACTTGTTTTTTACGTTTTGTTTACATTTTTTTGTTTTATTTTGTCTATATTCCTTTTATTTATTATTTATTATTTATATTACCTTTTTATATAGTTTTTTAATATCTCTTGTACTAATGATTTATATTCTACTTGTGTATTTTCTTCAGCTTCTATTAAGCATAAAGGAGGAAATAAAACACACCACCAGTTATCTCCTTTTCCCTCGCCAAGGGTTATTAATAATGATTTATAATATCCTTCTTCATATTTTATTCCTTTATAGTTTTTTTCTGGAAAATAATTATATCCGTATTTTATATTATAATCTAAATTATAATTTTGCCTTTTTAATATTTCGTTTACTTCATTATCTATTTTGGGTAAATTTGATTTGATTATTTTTTCGGCATTATCACTGTCTTTTGTTTCTTTTAAGAGATTATACATTGTGTTTTGAATGCCTTTTTTTACTTTTCGTTTTATTTTTTGGTCTTCTTTTGAATTAGAATTAGGAACTATTCTTATTCGAATTGAATCCTCTGGAATTTTTATGGCACCCTCTACTATTTTTGGAGATATTACATAAAATGCTATTATAAATATTATTAAGATTATTATTTTTTTCATATTAAAATCCGCCCTTCTATTTAATAATGGACGGATTTTATTTTTTTTATTCATAATATTTTATTTGTGGTATGTTTCTCCACTTATTATTTTATGACTTCTATATATTTGTTCTAGTAGTATTATTCTAAATAGTTGGTGAGGAAATGTCATTTTAGAAAATGAAAGTTTATAGTTACTTCTTTGTTTAATTTCATCTCCTAGCCCGTATGAACCTCCAATTACAAATATTATGTTTGAATGATTTATTTTCCAATTATTTATTGCTTTAGAAAATTCAACTGAGTCTAATTGTTTGCCTTCTATTTCTAGGGTTATTACATAGTCATTACTATTTATTTTATTTAATATTTTTAGGCCTTCTACTGCTTTAGCTTTTTCTTTAATTGGTTCATCTGGTATTTCTATTATTTCTATTTTTGCATATTTTGATATTCGTTTTTGATATTCGTTTACAGCTTCTTTAAAAAAGTCTTCTTTGATTTTACCTACACATATTATTTTTATCATATTTCTACTACCTCAGTTCTTTCTTTTTGGGTTGCGATGATTACTTTTGGTGGTTCTTTTCCTGCTTTTTTAAATGCTTTATAGTATTCTGATAAGGCAAGTGCAGGCTCATTATTATGTTCACTTAAATGAGCAAGTATAACTTGGGATGTGATTGGTGTTGTAAATTCTGATAGATAGTAGCCACATTCTTTATTTGATAGATGTCCTTTATCTCCAAGTATTCTTTGTTTAAGATAATATGGATAATTACTTTTCATAAGCATGTTAATATCGTGATTACTTTCTAATATATACATGTTATGGTTTTTTAGTTTTGAAAAGTTTCGCATGTTTATATATCCTGTATCTGTCATATACATTATGCTTTTGTTTTTTGTTTTGAAGATATAGCCGTTTGAATCCGCAGCGTCATGTGATGTTTTTATTGGTGTTACTCTAAGGTCTTCTATTGTCATTTCTTTTGTTATGTAGCAGGTTTTTTCTATTATTAATTTCAGTTCTTCTTCCATTTCTTCTGTTAGATAGACTGTTGGATTATATTTTTTTAGAAATACTCTAAGTCCATTTATATGATCACTATGTGTATGGGTGATAAATATATTTTGTATTTCTTTTGAATCTACATTTATTTCTTTTAATTTCTTTTCAATATAACCGCATGTCATTCCGATGTCGATTAGTGATTTTGTTTTTTCTGTTTCTATATAGGTAGCATTACCTTTACTACCACTTGCTAGAACACATACTTTCATTTAGTACCCATTTGGATAAAGAACTGATGGGTTTACGTGATTCCATTTTGAACCTTTCCACACTTCATAGTGAACGTGAGGTCCTGTTGAATCACCTGTTGAGCCGACATAACCTATTACGTCGCCTTTGGCAACGGTAGCACCGACTTTGGCAGCAATTTTGGACATGTGGGCATATAGTGTCATATATCCATTATTATGGTTTATTACTACATAATATCCATAGCTATAATGGTATTCTGCAATCATGACTACCCCATTATTTGTGGCATATATGTTTGATCCATAGCCTGTTCCTGATATGTCTAGTCCTGTATGTAATTCACGGCCTCTTCCAAGTGGACTATTACGATATGCATAGTTACTTGATAATGTCCAACCACTATCTGTTGGCCATCCCCAGTTTGTTAGGCTACCTACTGTTGGTATATATTTATTTCCTTTTTTGATTATTCTTGTTGTTGAGTTCTTTATTATTTGTTTGTCTTTTGGTTCAACATAAACTATATCTCCGTTGATTATTTTTTCTTCTTGGGATACTCTATTTATTCCATTTTGTCCTTCTTGTATTACTTCTTCACTTCCTAAGACTAGGTTGTCATCATATTTTTCTTCGGTTTGGAATGTACTTTCAACATCATTTACTGTATATTTTTCTTCAACTACACTTATTTGAGGATTAGTTACTGCAATTTTAAGTTGTTCACCTTGATATAGAAGGTTTGATTTGTTGTTTAGATTGTCATTAGCAAGCAATAGTTCTTCTTCAGATACTTGGTTTTTAAAGGCAACGGTTTCAATTGTATCTCCTGCATTTACCGTGTATGTTTTTTCTTCATAGTTATTACCATACAGCAAATATTTACTTAATTCTTCTGCATTACTATATATTGTTTTGTTAACTGAAATTTTTTTCTTTTTGTATGTTATATTTTCATTTATATAAACATTTTCTATTTTCTCTCCTGTTCCTTCTATTTCTTTTTGATTGTTATTTATATATAAATTATATTCGTCTTCTCCTACGTATGTACTAATTATAGTGTTTACAGCTTCTTTGAATACTTTTTTTTCTAAAACATTTATTTTGTTTTTTACATTTTTTTCTTTACCATCTTCGTTTATGGTTTTGGTAATAGTAAATTCATAACCGTTAACTGTAAAATTGGCATTTTTTTTGATTTTTTTATATATGGTTTTTATGTTTTCTGTTTTACCATTATATGTTTTTAATTTTTCAACACGGAGTCCTGATGGTGCATATATTTTTGAGACATTATATTTTTTTTTGTAATATTCACCATTTTCGTTTATATAATTTTTTAATTTTTCCTTTGATGTTACTACTCCTAAAACTTCGCCATCTAAATATACTTTATAGTAATTGTTAGGGAGTTTTATGTTTGGCGTGCTTATTACAAATGTTATTCCTAGGGAAATTAATATGGCTATTACTACTAATAGGTTATTATGTTTCAAGTTATCACCTACTCTTCTTCTACTCTTTCCATGTTGAAAAACGAACTGGTATTTCTTTTGAAGATAAATTCTACTGTGGCTGTTGGACCATTACGATGTTTACCCATTATAAATTCACTTTTACTTGTGTTTGGGTCAACTGCGGCTTCTTTATTATAGTAATCATCACGATAAAGGAAGGCTACTATGTCGGCATCCTGTTCTATTGAACCTGATTCTCTTAAGTCTGATAGTAATGGTCTTTTATCTTCTCTACTATCAACACTACGAGATAATTGAGCAAGGGCAATTACAGGTATATTTAGTTCCATAGCCATGGTTTTTAATGAACGAGATATTTCTGATACTTCTTGTTGTCTTTGACCTAAATATCTTGAAGAACCGTTTATTAATTGTAAGTAGTCTATAATTACTATATCTAGTCCTTCTTCTGAGTTTGCTAGTCTACGGCATTTTGACCTTATTTCGCTTACTGTTTGACCTGGGGTATCATCTATGAATAGTTTTTTATCTGATAATCTACTTATAGCTTCATTAACTCTTTTCCAATCTTGATGATCTAGTTTGCCTGTCATTAGTTTAGGCATTTCGATTTGTCCTATTTGGGCAAGCATTCTAACTACCAATTGTTCTGCACCCATTTCCATGTTGAATAGGGCAACACTTTTTCCAAAGTTTATGGCCATGTTGGTGGCAAGATTTACGGCGAATGCAGTTTTACCCATTGATGGTCTTGCTGCGATAATGATTAGTTCATTTTCGTGAAATCCTTTTGTTAATCTATCTAAATCGTGGTATCCTGTTGGAATCCCCGTTACTTCGCTTTTTTGTTTTGAAAGTTCTTCTAAATCTGATTGGGCTTTGTATAAAACATCTTTTATTTTTTTGAATTCAGTGCTTCTTCTATCTTTTACGACATCTAGTAGTTTTTTTTCAGCATCATCTAAAAGGTCTCCTATGGCATCTGTTGATGAGAATCCTTCGGTTACAATGGCAGTTGCGGTTTCTATTAGTCTTCTTCTTAGATATGTTTCATTTATGATTTTTATATATTCATCTACATTTGCGGCGGTTGGTACTTTATTTATTATTTCTGCTAGATACTCTACTCCTCCAATGGTTGCGAGTTTTTTGTTTTTTGTAAGTTCTGCGGTTACTGTGGTTGCATCTATAGGGGTGTTTTTTTCCATTAGTGTTTTAATTGTTTCAAAGAGTTCTTGATGGGCAGTTGTATAGAAATTTTCTTTTTGCAATTCATCTATTACTTTTTGGCCTGCA
This sequence comes from Bacteroidaceae bacterium, assembly GCA_963622405.1. Taxonomy (GTDB): domain Bacteria; phylum Bacillota_I; class Bacilli_A; order RF39; family UBA660; genus Coprosoma. The sequence goes on from CAVFIJ010000071.1 coordinate 15,033, forward strand.
TATTTGCTTAAAAAAATTGAGCCTAGTGCGGCGGCTTCGGCGTCGATGTTATTGGGCATTATTCTTTCATTCATTTTGCGATTCATTCCTTTCATTTATTTTAGGCTAATATGGCTTAAAACAATATTATTTACTTAGTTAGTTTAATTTTTAGGTCAGCCTCAATATTTTTATGTAGTTCGATTTTTATAACAGTTACACCTAATGTATTTATTGGAAGAGATGTTTTTATTTTTCTTTTATCTATATCAAATCCATGTTCTTTTAATTTGCTGCTTATTTGCTTTGTGCTTATGCTTCCAAATATTTGTCCTTCTTTTCCTGTTTTAACGCTGAATGTTATTGTTAATTTTTCTAGTTCTTCTTTTATTTTTTTACATTTGCTTATTTGATTTTGCTCTTCTAGGTGTTTTTTTAGGTTTTCTGTTTCTAATACTTTTTTGCTTGTTTTTGTTTCTAATACGGCTTTTTTGTCGTTTATTAGATATGTTCCATAACCATCTTTAACTGTGATGGTTTCCCCTTTTTTTCCTTGCTTTTTTACATCTTCTAGCAATATTACACGCATTTTATTCCTCCTCTAGGGCCTTTTTTATTAATTTTATTATTTCTTTTGTTTTTAGGTTTTTAAATTGGGCTGCGGCATCTGTTATATGGCCACCACCACCAATTTTATTCATGATTTCAGCGACATTTATTTGTCCCATTGACCTTGCACTTACACCTGTTTGGCCATCATTTAATTTTCCGACTGCAAATGAAGCTTCAACCCCATCAAAGCTTAGTAATTCATCGGCAAGAAGGGCTAATTCAACTGGATCATTTTTTTCTTTATCTCCCATGTCGCATAGTAAGTAGCCTTCTTTTATATAATAACTTTTCTTTATATAGTTATGTCTTTTTGTGGCATCGGCTTTGTTTTCTTTTAGTATTTCTTTTTTTAATATTGGGTCTGTGCCTAATTTAGTTAAATAGCCAGCCATTTTAAAGGTGTTTTCACTTGTTTTTAAGCTATAGGAACGAGTATCTATTTCCATTCCTGCACTTAATAGTGTTATTATTACTGGGTCTAAGGTTTTGTTTAAATATTTTATATATTCTGTAATTATTTCAACGACACTTGATTTACTTGAATTTATATATTCAAATATAGTGTTTTTTATATGATTTGCGGTTGTTGTATGATGGTCAATTACAAATATATCTTTTATTAAGGTTAATAATTCACTATTTTCTACTATAGATGGGACTTGTGTATCTAAGACAATAAGTAATGTATTTTCATCAATGAGTTTTAAAATTTCTTCATAATTCTTAAAATTAATTTCTATGTTTTTTTCTTTTAGTGCTTGAATACCTTTTTCTAATGACATATTTACTTGGTCTTTTGGAAATAAAATGTAGCTTTCTTTTTTCAGTGATTTAATTATTTTTGAAAGTGCTATTGCACTTCCCATTCCATCTAAATCTGGATGTTTATGGGTCATTAATACTATATTTGAATGATTTTTTATATTTTCTGTCAATTTTTGAAATAAGTACTCCATTTTTTTCACCTCAACATTATTATACTATAATTTTAATTTATTGTCTTTATTTTTGTGGTGAAAGAATGTGTTTGGTTTGTTTATTTAACCTTATAATTATCTTCTTTTGAATTGTTTGTTTTTTATAGCACTATGTATTCTTCTTATATCAATATTAATATTATAAAAAACTCTATTAGTTTTTTTGTTAATAGAGTTTTTAATATATATTAATGACTGAAATTAAGTAACAGCATCTTCTAGTGTATGTCTATTCTATCACAGGTTTATTATTTTTAATTACTGTATCTTAGATTCTTTTATAATTTTTAGAAGGTCTAAAAGATAGTATAGAAAGTGTTTGTCTAATTTCATTATATCTAATATTATTAATAAATTTTCTTCTTTTTGCGAGAATCTAAACATTTTTGATAATTTTGATATTTTTAGAAATAGGTTTTGTCCATCTATTTTTTTGGTTATTTCTTTTGGTAAGGTTAATTCAATAAAGTTTTTGGTTTGTCTTATTTGAGTTATGCCTAGTTTTTGTGCTTCTTTTTCGAATAATTCTTCATACATATATAATTTTAATGTTTCTGAGATTTTACCAAATCTATCTTCTATTTCTTCTTTTACTTCATTTAATTTTTGCTCTGAATCTATGGTGTTTATTTTTTTGTGAATTTCTATTTTTAATTCATCTTCATTTACGTAATTATCTTCTATGCTGGTTTCAATATCTATTAATGGATTTTGCTGTTCTTCTTTTGTTTCTATTTTTTCTCCTTTGGCTTTGCGAATTTCTTCGTTTAGCATTTCTAAAAATAGTTCTATTCCTACGCTATCTATAAATCCTGCTTGTTCTTGGCCTAATAAATCTCCTGCACCTCTTATTGATAAGTCTCTCATTGCTATTGCAAATCCACTACCTAGAGATGTAAAGTCTTTAATTACTTTGAGTCTTTTGGTGGATATTTCTGATAATATTTTATTTTGTTTATACATTAAATAGCAGTATCCAATTTTATTACTTCTTCCAATTCTTCCTCTTATTTGATATAACTGGGATAGTCCAAAGTGATCAGCATCCATTATTATTAGTGTGTTAACATTGGCTATATCTATTCCTGTTTCAATTATTGTTGTACAGAGCAGGCAATCAAATTCATGCTTATTAAATTTATCCATTACTTTTTCTAGGTCTTGTTTTGGCATTCTACCGTGGGCAATTTCTATTTTGATATCTGGGACTAGTTGCATTAGTTTTGCTTGTTGTGATTGCATTGATTCAATATTGTTAAATAAGACATATATTTGACCATTTCGTGCTAGTTCTTTATTTATTGCTTCTTTTATTATTTGATTATTTTCTTCTAATACGTAAGTTTGAATTGGGTATCTTTCTGCTGGTGGAGTTTCTATCATTGAAAGACTTCTAATTCCAGCGATTGACATTTGAAGTGTTCTTGGTATTGGGGTTGCTGATAAGGTTAATACATCAATATTGTTTTTATAATTTTTTATTTTTTCTTTATGCTTTACTCCAAATCTTTGTTCTTCATCAATTACTAAGAGTCCTAGATCTTTAAATTTTACATCATCTGATAAAATACGATGGGTACCAATTAGAAGATCTATTTCTCCTTTTTCTAGGTCGTTTAATATTTTTTTGGCATTTTTTATGGATACAAATCTATTTAATACTGCTATTTTCACATTAAAGGATTCATATCTTTTTACGGCATTTTGATAATGCTGAGTTGAAAGTATGGTGGTTGGGCAAAGGATGGCAGCTTGTTTACCTGAAATTATACATTTAAATATAGCTCTAAAGGCTACTTCTGTTTTACCATAACCTACATCACCACATAGTAATCTATCCATTGGTTTTGAACTTTCCATATCTTTTTTTATTTCATCTATTACTTTTATTTGGTCGGCTGTTGGAACATATTCAAATTCTTTTTCAAATTCTATTTGCTCTTTATTATCTTTATTAAATGCAAAGCCTTTTTTTGCTTCTCTTATCGCATATAATTTTAATAAATCTTCAGCAATGTTTTCTGCTCTTTTTCTTGCTTTTGCTTTTGTTTTTTGCCATTCTTTACTTCCTAGTTTATTTAATCTAGGAACTATTCCTTCTTTTCCTGAGAATTTACTTATTAATTCTATTTTTTCTACAGGTATGTATAGTTTATCACCACCAAGATATTCAATGGTAAGGTAATCTTTTTTTAGTCCATTTTTTGTTATGGTTTTCAATCCTAAATATCTACCTATTCCATGGGCTCCATGAACTATATAGTCTCCTTTAGATAGTTTGCTTATGTCTTTGATTCTACTACCGAATCTAAATTTTGTTTTATAGGTATTTTGTTCATGTATGTTAAATATTTCTCTTGGAGTCAAAACTAAGTAATTTTCTGTTTCAAAGCCTTGATTTAATTTTTGAATTATTACATTTATTTTTCCATCATAAATTTGATTTATATTTGTAAATATATTAGGTATGTCTTTTATAGATTCAATTATTTTGTTTGCTTGATATCTATCGTATAAGGCAATTATTATTGTTTTTTTGTTTTTTTGGTATTGCTTTAGTGTTAAAGGTAATGATTCTATTCCTTTTTTAAATGGTAGCACATCTTTTACATTATAGTTAATGGCGTTAGGCAATGCGGCATTTACATCTTCAAAAATTATGGCATTTTTATTTTCAACATCATTAAAATCATTCATGTATTGTTGATTTGATGGACGATTTTGTCCAATATTATAGTTAAATATTTCTTCTATTAAACTTTTATAGCTTAGTTTTAAGTTAGTGTAGTTATCATAAATTACTACTGGATTTTTTAAATATTTTTCTATATTTGTTACTGAGGTATATTTTGGCATTTCATGATATTTGATATCTTCATTATTTTCTATTAAAAGTTCGGTGTTTGGATATATACATATTTCATCGATGTTTTTTATGGTTCTTTGGGTAGTAACATCAAATATTCTTATTAGATCAATAATGTCATCCCAAAATTCTATTCTGATGGGATTATCATAATTTAAGGGGAATATATCTATAATACAGCCTCTGAGTGCTATTTCACCTGTCATTTTTATAGATGTTTCTTTTGTATATCCTATATTATAAAGTTTTTGTATTAGGTCATTTATTGGAAATTTATCTCCTACTTTTATATTTATATAACTTTTTTTAAAGTTTTCTTTTTGAGGTAGATATCTTAAATATCCCATGAGATTTGTTATTATAATTCCATTTTGTTTTTCAATTATGTTTCCAATGGTTTCCAGTCTTGTGTTTTTTAGTTCTGGAGAAATAGCAAGAGCTTGGCTTGTTAGGAAATCATCCATTGGAAAGAACCATACGTTTTTTGTATGGTTATTTAGCTCATTATATATTTTACTTGCATCATTTAAGCTTGATGTTACAAAAATAATATTTTGTTTTGTTTGTTTATGTTTATAATAAATATATAGTGCTTTTAATTCGTTTGTTAAGCCAATTATATTTTTATTAGCTGTTTTTTCAAATATATTATTTAATAAGTTCATTATACCACCTAGTTATATTTATTCATTAGTTTTTCAAAGTCCATTGTTAGGTAATCATCAATTATTTCTTTAGCGTTTTGATTGATTTGATTTAATATTTCTATTTCCTTTTTTGGCATTGGTTTTATTACATAGTCTATTAGATTATCTTCACTGTTTTTGGATAATCCGATTTTTAATCTTTTATATTCTTGTGTTTGAAGATTTTGTTCAATGTTTTTTAATCCGTTATGTCCTCCTGATGATCCTTTTCTTTTGAATTTTATTTTACCTAAAGGAGTATCTATGTCATCATGAATAATGAGAATATCATCTTTATTTATTTTGAAAAATTCAATATATAACCTTATTACTTCTCCTGATAAATTCATGTATTTTTCTGGTTTTAATAACATGATTGTTTGGTTATTTTTTTGGAATGTTGCATATAATCCATTATATTTTTTTTTATTTATTTCAAGGTTGTTTGCTTTTGCGTATGATTCTAAAAAATTATATCCTGCATTATGGCGTGTGTTTTTATATTTTTCTCCTGGATTACCTAGGCCTACAATTAATTTCATTAAATCTCACATTCCTCTCATTTTTATTCATTACGATGATATTCATTATAAACTTCACTTTTGGGAAGTTTTCTTTCTTTGGCAACTAATTTAATTGCTTCTTTTGCTTCTAAGCCATCGTCCAAATATAGTTTTATATGTTCTTTTAGTGAAAGGTTGTCATACTTTTTGGTCTCTTTATTTCCTTCTACTATGAGAACTATTTCGCCTTTTATTTCCTTAGTTTCATTTATTAATAGATTAATATCTCCTCTTATTATTTCTTCATATTTTTTACTTATTTCTCTCACTATTACACAATACCTATTTCCAAATACTTCTTTTAGGTTTTGAAGTGTTTTATTTATACGATGTGGTGCTTCATAAAATATTATTGTAAATGGTTCGTTTTTTAGTTTTTCTAATTCTTTTTTTCTTTTAGTTTCTTTACTATTTAAAAAGCCATAAAAAATAAATTTATCTGGCAAGCCTGAGACTGCGATAGCGGGAATAAGTGCGGTTGGTCCTGGAAGACAAACAACATTATAATTGTTTTCGATAGCAATTTTAGTTAGATAATATCCTGGGTCGCTTATTGTTGGAGTTCCGCGGTCACTTACTATGGCAATGGTTTTGTTGTTTTTAAGATAGTTTAATAATTTTTCTTTGTTTTTTTCCTCATTATATAAATGACTTGATATTAATTTTTTTGATATTCCATAGTAATCTAATAATTTTTTTGTTACTCTTGTATCTTCTGCGAATATTATTTCTACTTCTTTTAATATGTTTATTGCTCTTATTGTTATATCTTCGATGTTGCCTATTGGGGTTGGTATTAAATATAAGATTGGACTTCCATCATAGCTTCTTTGTTTCATTTTTCACCTACTTAAAATATTTTTTTATTTCTTGAGTATATTTTCCATCTTCTGTATGAGCAATTAATGGTGGTAATACTTTTAGACCTTTGTTTGCATTTAATTTAGATTCTATTAATACAATATTAGCATTGTGATTTTCTTTTGGATGAATAAACATTATTTTTTTGGGTATTAAGTTATACTTATTCATTGTTTCAAGTATTTCAGATAATCTTTCTGGTCTATGGACGACTGCAAAGGAACCGTCATTTTTTAATAATTTTTTGGCTATTTGACAAAGAGTATCTAAAGTTAGTTCTATTTCGTGTCTTGCAATTGTTTTATAATCATTTTTGTTTATGTTTGAACTATTCGTAACCTTAAAATAAGGTGGGTTACATGTGATGACATCATAATAATTTGGTTGCATTGTTTGATATATTTGTTTTATATCTGCATGTATTAAGTTAATTTGATTTTCTAATTTATTATGTTTTATTGTTTTTTTTGCTAGTTCGTAAACATCTTTTTGTATTTCAACTGCGGTTATTTTGGCATTAGTTTTTCTTGATAATATTAATGGTATTGGGGCATTACCAGTTCCAATATCTAATATGTTTTGAGTTTTTTTTGTTATTGTTACGAAATTTGGTAATAAAATAGAGTCAAGGGAAAAACTAAACATTTCAGGGTTTTGATATATTTTCATGTTTTCATAGCCTAATAAATCATTTATTGTTTCCATTTGTTTTATCAACCATTATTATATTATTGTTTTTTGTTTTTACTTTATATTGTTGTTTTAATATATCTAGTCCTATTACCGTTCCCTCGCCATTTGGTGTCTCTATTTTATCCCCGATTTTTAACAAATTTTTTTTTGCACATTTATAATTTTCATCTTCATATTTTAAACAACACATCAATCTTCCACAAGCACCATTTATTTTTGTTGGATTTAGAGCAAGGTTTTGATTTTTAGCCATATTTATTGATACAGTATCTAGTTCTTTTAGAAATGATGAACAACATAATTTTTGACCACAAATTCCAAGACTGCTTATTTCTTTAGCTTTGTCTCTTGCTCCTATTTGTCTTAATTCAATTCTTACTTTATAGATTGCCGCAAGTTCTTTGGCTAGTGTGCGAAAATCAACTCTGCTTTCTGATGTGAATCTATATATTAATTTATCTCTATCAAATGTATAATATGCATCTATAATATTCATATTTAAATTATGTTTTTTTACAAGATTTTTGGCATTTTTTAAGGCTTCTTTAGATTCGTTTTTGTTTTTAACATATTTTTGATAATCTTTTTTAGTTGAAATTCTAATTATTTTAGGTAATTTTTCTTTTTCTTTTAATGGTCTTATTTTTTTTACTTTTCCAAGTTGAATACCTTGATTTGTTTCAACTATTACTGTTATATTTTTTTTTAGATTGAAATTATTATTATCATAATAGATGACTGAGGAATTATTATCTAATTCTATTCCTATTGCTTGTTTCATTTTTTCACTTCCTCTAAGGCAATTATTAATCCATCTATTAGTAATTTTGGATTAACATTATATTTTATGTGTTGTTTATATTCTTCTACTACATTTATTTTTTCTATGATTTCGTTCATTGAATTTGTTTGGCTTATTTCTTGAATATCACTAATATAATCATCAAATATTTCGATATTTCTTTTTAATTTATTATTAAAGACATCTTTATAAAAAGAAATTATTATACTGAAGGCAATATCAAGATTTTCTTTATCTTTAATCTGTTCACAAAAAATATTATTCATATTAATTAATACTTTTTTATGATTATTTTCATAGTAGATAATAAAATTTATTATTGTTTCTATTTGTTTGTTTATGCTTTCATCTTCATTTGCATTTTCTTTATTAAAAATTTGATTTTTAATTTTATCAATTGTGCAGGTTTCTTGATTTTGAATTTTTTTTGGTTTAAGTGTTATTAGCTGACACCTTGATACTATTGTTTTTAGAAGTTTTTCTTTATTTGTTGTTAATAGAATTGCAATTACATTTTCGGGGGGTTCTTCTAAAAATTTCAGTATTGAATTTGCTGACTGATTATTCATTTGATCAGCTTTTTGGATAATATATACTTTATTGTTTCCATATACTGATTTTTTAGAAAATTCATTTTGGAGTTCTACAAGTTGAGCTTTTTTTATCAATATTCCTTCTGGTTTTATTATGGTTAGTTCTGGGTAGTTTCCATTATCTATTATTTGACACTGATTACAATTACTGCACTGGTTATTATTTGTATAGTGATGAGGACAAAATATTGCTTTAGCAAAAGAAACGGCAAAATTATATCCGTTTGTGTTTGTATCTGTTTCTATGATATAAGCATGAGATACTTTGCTTTTTTTGATAGCGTTTATAATTAACTTATAATTTTGTGGCTCTATTTGCTTAAATTCATCCAACATTTTCCCCCTACTTTCCTTATATCAATATTTGTTTTATAATTATTAATATTAATAAGCCTGGTATACTTAATAATGTTACAAAAATTACTGTTATAATATTTATTGGTATTAACAATACTGAAGGAACTATTAAATTATAGCTATAAAGCAGTCCTAAAGCTGTTATTAATTTTTTTATTAATTTTGATATCATATCACACCTCTATACTTTTATTATATAAAAAGTATATTTTTTTATGATATTTCATTTCTTGTAGATAGTGCTATTTCGAGAGTTAAGGGATCCATATAATCTATATCTGCTCCCATAGGTACTCCTTGTGCTAGCTTTGTTATTTTAATGTTTTCACTTTTTAATAGTTTTTGTATGTATAAAGCAGTAGTTTCTCCTTCAATAGTCGGTCTTACAGCGATTATTATTTCTTTTGGCTTTTCTTCTTTTATTCTTGTTTTTAATTTTTCTATATTTATATCTTCTGGGTTAATTCCATCTAGTGGTGATATCAGTCCATTTAGCACGTGATATGTTCCATTATATTTTCCTAGCTTTTCAAAGGCGATTATGTTTTTACTTTCTTCAACAACACATATTGTTTCTTTATTTCTAGTGTTATCTTCACAAATTGGGCAATATTCTTTTTCAGTAAGATTTCCACAGGTCTTACATTTTTTAATTTTTTCCTTTATATCTTTTAAGGTTGATGAAAATATATTTACTGTATCTTCCGACATAGATAGACAAGAATAAGCTAGTCTTTCTGCGGTTTTTTCTCCAATTCCTGGTAGCTTTTTAAAACATTCTATTAATTTTTTTATTGATTCTGGATACATTTAAAACAAACCTGGCATTCCTTTAGTATATTGTCCTAGTTTTTTTTCAGTTTCTTTTTCTATTTGACTATTTGCGTCATTTACAGCGACTTGTATCATGTCTTCTAGCATTTCTATTTCTTCTTTTTCTAATGACTCAGCATCTATTTTAACTCCATTAACTTCTCTATTTCCTTTCATTGTAACTGTTACAAATGAAGATTTTCCTTCAAATGTTTTTTCATCTATTTCCTGCTTTTGTTTAAGCATATCTTTTTGCATTTTTTGTGCTTGTTTCATCATTGCTTGTATATTCATTATATCTCCTCTTTCTTTTTATTTGTATTCTATTATATCATTAAAATCACTCATTTTTTGATTTATTGTGTTTTTTTCTATTTTTATATTTTCTGTTATATATGTATATTTTTTCTTTTGGCTATTGAACTCTTGTTTTATTTTTTCCCATTCTTCTTCGTCAACAGATACTATTTTATATTCTTGATTTAAAAAATTTTTTATAATTTTTTCTATTTCTATTACTTTTTGATTAAAGTTATCACTTTCTCTTTTTGTTTTATATACAAATATTAAATTTTGCATACTAGCAGCCTTTAATTTACCATCTAATATTATTGATATGTATTTTCTTTGCGAAGAATCTATTAAATATTCATTAAGGGAAGCTATTTTGCTATTTATTTGGTTAGTTAATTTTTTACTAAATCCAGCGAGTGTATTATTTACTCTTATTTTTTTTATTTGTTCTATTTGTTCACCTGATATTTTATTTTTTTCTTTTATTTTTTCTTTTGGAGTTTCCTTTGTAGTCTCTTTTTCTTTATTTTTGATTTTTAGTTGTTTATTTTCTTGATTATCTTTCACGCCCTCTATGCAAACGTTTGTTTGTAATAATTTTATTATTACTATCTCAAATACTAATTTTTTATTTGTGGTGTTTTTTTCTTGATTTAATGATTTATTAAGTTCTTCTATGTAATTAATAATTATTTGCTCATTCATTTTTTTTATTTCTTCGGAGAAATTAACGTTTTCATTCTTTTTTTCACTAAAATATTTGGGAGCTTCTTTAAAAATTAGTATTTCTTTTAGTAAACTGATTATTTGTTCTATTATTTTTGCAAAATTTTTTCCTTTTTGATCAAAATCGTCTATTTTTTTGAATATTTCATCTGTTTTTCCACAATATATATTAGAAATAAAACTTTCTAATTCTTTTTCTCTTAATGTTCCATTTAATTCGTGAACATTTTCCACAGTTATTTCTTTATTTGTAAGTAATGTGAGCTGGTCTAGCATATTTACGGAGTCTCTCATTCCACCATCACAGATTCTTGCAATTTCGATTAGTGCTTCTTCGTTTATAGTGATGTTTTCTTTTTGAGATATTTCTTTTAATCTTTCTTTTATACTTTGATTATTAATTTTTTTAAAATCAAATCGTTGGCAGCGTGATAATATTGTTTCTGGAATTTTATGTGGTTCTGTAGTTGCAAGAATAAAAATGGCATGACTTGGTGGTTCTTCTAATGTTTTTAATAATGCATTAAATGCACCTATTGTTAACATATGTACTTCATCTACTATATATATTTTATATTTACCGTTTGCTGGGACTAGATCTATTTTGTTTTTGATTTCTCTTATTTCATCCACACCATTATTGGATGCTGCATCAATTTCTATTATGTCATTGTTGTTTTTTTCTGTACAGCTTTTACATTTTCCACAAGCATCATAGTTATTTTTATTTTCACAGTTTATTATTTTTGAGAAAATTTTCGCTACACTTGTTTTTCCTGTTCCTCTTGGTCCTGTAAATAAATATGCATGACTAATTTTGTTTTGCAGGATGCTATTTTTTATTACTTTTATTATCGTGTTTTGACCATAGATTTCATCTAGATTGGCAGGTCTATATTTTCTATACAGTGCTTGATACAATTTATCACCTTCCTTACTCAATCATTATAGCATTTTTCCACATGTATTTGCATAATTTGTTTTATTTTCTTATTTTTTTAAAGAAGTTTTTTAACATTTTTTCTGAATATCCATTATCATTTATTTTTTGTATTTCAATTTTATTTTTTTGCACTTTTGCTATATTATGGTTTTTTGTAGCATAATACACTTTTTTTATTTTAGTTTGTTTTATTATATTTTTACACATTTCACAAGGTTCTAAAGTAACATACATTTCACAGTTATTTAAATGCCAATTTTTTTTCTTTTTTGTTGCTTTATTAATTGCGTTTATTTCAGCATGTCCTGTTATTATGTGTTCTTTTTCTCTTGTGTTATGACCTTTGGCTATTATTTTATTATTTTCAACAATTACCGCTCCTACTGGTATATCTGCTGAAATTTTGCATTTCTTTGCTTCTTTTATTGCTATCATTATATACTTTTCCATATTTTACCTCTAAAAAAGTGCACACATTTAGAGATTCTTAAGGCTGCTATCTTCCGATTCTGACCTGGTTCGAATATAAATGTTGCACTTATTTAATTTTATTATTTTTTTTAGATAATATCAAGTATTTTTCTTTTTTTATTTTTTAAACTCAATGTTCCACGTGAAACATTATGAGATTTTTATTATTTGTTTTATTTTTTAATGTTCCACGTGGAACGTTATTTTTAATATTAGTTTTAATTAATGTTTTTATAAGTTTATTCTCTATTTTCCATAGTGGGTTACATATTAAGAAAATTAATTTATATTAGTTTTTCTTATTTGAAGCAAATACTTTTTCTTTAATGTTGGGATTTTTTAATTATTTTTTAGCTAAATGTTCCACGTGGAACGTTAGGTTTATAATTATGTAATTAAATGGTTTTAATATTTTTTATGTTTTTAATGATAAATTAATTTTTTTAAATTTATGTTTTATTTATGGATTTCTTTTATTTTTTTATAATGTTTCACGTGGAACAATCCTTTTATGATATATAATAATTAC
>CAVFIJ010000072.1:0-5218 GCA_963622405.1 Bacteroidaceae bacterium
ATGATGCTCTATTCTTTCCTTTTACGAATATTAAAGGTATTGGTATTAATAATGTTATGAATATATTAAACGAAAGAAAAAAAGGAAAATTTAAAGATATTTTTGATTTTGTTCAAAGGTGTGATGTAGCATTTAATATTTTAGAAAATCTTATTATAACAGGCTGTTTTGATAAACTAGGATATAATAGAAAGACTCTTATACAAAATATTAATGTTATAAAAAATTATGCAGATATTGCTGGATATTTAGATAATGATTCTTTAAAACCAGAGTTTGATATTGAAAAAGAGTATGATGAAGAATATATTGCTGAAAAGGAATTTGAACTTTTTGGATTTTATTTAAGTAATCATCCTATTGTTAAATATAAAAATAATTATAATATTATTTCTCTTAATAATTTATGTGATTATTTTGATAAAAGAATTAATACGGTTATTTATATTGAAAAAATAAGAGAAATTAAAACTAAAAATAATGAGACAATGGCTTTTATTACTTTATCAGATGAAATAGCAAGTGCTGAAGCTGTTATTTTTCCTAAGCAATATAAAAATATTACTATTAGTAAAGGTGAAGTTTTACAAATAGATGGTAAAGTTGAAAAAAGATATGATAAATACCAAATTATTATAAATAGTATTAAAAAACTTAAATAAAAAAGAACTACGTGTTCTAGATGTTTGCGGCTATAACATTAACCATTTCTTCTTTACTCTTTTCACTTGAATTTTGCCAAAGCAATTCAAATAAAACACCAAGTCCTGGTAGAGTTTCTTCTTCTTTACTTTTTAATGATGTGTTTATTGAAGAAGAAATATCTTCTTTACTACAATTTTCAAAGTTCTTTTTTACATAGTCTCTTATTGTCATACTTTTTCCTTTCTTTTTATATAATGTGCATTTTTGATTTAATTATTATATATTTTTAATAAAAATTAGTGTATAATTAATTTAGAATGGAGGAGAGATATGGTTCTTGGAATAATTATTGTTATTGTTATTGTAATAGTACTTTACTTTATATTAACTTATAATTCCTTAGTATCTTTAAGAAATAAAGTTAAAGATAGCTGGGCTCAAGTTGATGTACTTTTAAAAAGAAGAAATGACCTTATTCCTAATTTAGTTGAAACAGTAAAAGGTTATGCTACACATGAAAAATCTACATTAGATGCGGTTATTAAGGCGAGAAATAATGCTGTTTCCGCAAATACTAAAGAGACAGAAATACAGGCAGCATCTGAACTTACTGGAGCTCTTAGTAAATTATTTGCTTTATCAGAAGCTTATCCAGATTTAAAAGCTAATGAGAATTTTGCTAGTTTACAAAATAGTTTAAATGATACTGAGGATAAAATTTCTTTTGCAAGAGAAGCTTATAATAATACAGTTCTTACTTATAAAAATAAGCTTGAGATGTTTCCGTCAAATTTAGTTGCATCTATGTTTGGCTTTAAGCCTGAAGCCTTCTTTGAAACAAAAGAAGAAGAAAAAGAAGTTCCTAAAGTTAGTTTTAACTAAAAAAGTCATACACTTGGTATGGCTTTTTTACATCATTTGATAATTTGATGAATTATAATTTGATGAAGTACTATAATTACCTGAGTACATTCTTTCTAAATTATTTACTCTTTGTTCTAATGAATTTAATCTATTATTTATAGTAGTTATATCTGATGATGTATAATTGGTATTTGAATTCATAGGAGACATTGCTGCAAATGGTATTGGCATTCCAGCTCCTGGCATTGCCATAGCGGGCATCATTCCATAAACTGGATAGTTTCCACAATTTCTATCTTTTTTCACTTTAAAACCCCTTTCATTATTCATTTTAATTATATGCTTTAGTGGGCAAAAAGGTGAATTAAAAAAACTTTACCTACCTTTTAAAAAATGCTATAATGATTAGTATAAATCGAGGTGGAGTATGAAAGCAAAATTTATTAATATTTTTGGAAGAATTAAATCTTTCATAATTGAATTTTTATATGATGCGAAAGATTATTTTAAACATAATATTTTGTTTATATCTTTTATAATTTTATCTTTAATAGAGAGTAGTTTACTTAGATTTTTTACAGTTAAAAATTTTTTTTCTATAAGTCCTATACTTGCAGATTTATCTTGTATTTTTTTAGTAGGGGCTTTTGGTTATTTATTAAAGCCTAAAAATAGATTTAAATATTATATGTTTTGGTCTATAGTTTTTACTTTAGTATGTTTTATAAATTCTGCATATTATTCTAACTATGTATCTTTTGCTTCATTTTCATTACTTGCTACATCATTACAAATATTTGGGGTTACTGATGCACTTGATACTATAGTTGAAATTAAAGATTTTAGTTATCTTTTAGCACCTTTTTTACTATATTACATTCATAAAAAATATAGATTTACTAGTTTTTGTGATAATGTAAAGGGTAAAAAAGTATGTAGAAAGACTTTTCTTAAAACTTTGTTACTTGCTTGTATATCATTAGGCTTTTTTCTATCAACTGTAACTGCTACTGATTTAAGTAGGCTTTATAAACAGTGGAATAGGGAATATGTTGTAATGAAATTTGGTATATATGTTTATCAAACTAATGATTTAATAGCATCTTTAAAACCACAAATAAGTCCTTTATTTGGTTATGATGCTGCGGCTAAAGAGACTAGAGAATATTATAAAGAATATCCTAGTGAACAAAAAGATAATGAATATACAGGTATTTTAGAAGGTAAAAATGTACTTGTAATTCATGCTGAAAGTATAATGAATTATTTATTAGACACTGAAATAAATGGAACTGAAATTACTCCTAATCTTAAACGACTAGCAAGTGAGGGAATGTATTTTTCTAATTTCTATGCTCAAGAAAGTGTTGGAACTAGTAGTGATAGTGAGTTTACTTTTAGTACATCTTTACTTCCTGCAAGTAGTGGAACAGTATTTGTAAGCTATTGGGATAGAGAATATACATCTATTCAAAAATTAATGAAGTCTAAAGGTTATTATGTATTTAGTATGCATGCAAATAAATGTAGTTTTTGGAATAGAGAAGTAATGCATAAACAACAACTAGGTTATGATAAATTTTATTGTTATAATGATTATGAAATAAAAGATGAAGATATTATTGGTCTTGGTCTTAATGATAAATCTTTCTTTAAACAATCAGTTGATAAGTTAGTTAAAATAAATAATAAAAATGATAAATGGTATGGTGCTTTAATTATGCTTTCTAACCATACACCATTTACTGGTTTAGAGGGTCAAAGTACTTTAGATTTGACTTATAAAACAACTAAGGTAAATGAAGAAACAGGATTAACAGAAGAAGTTAGTAATAGTTATTTAGAAGGCACTACTTTAGGAAATTACTTTACTACTGCTCATTATGCAGATGAGGCTATTGGAGAACTTATGAATGAACTTGATGAGAAAGGGCTTCTTGATAATACAGTCGTAGTTATTTATGGAGACCATGATTCTAAAATTAAGAGATCTGAGTATGATTATTATTACAATTATAATCCTGAGACAAATGCAAAATATTCATCTGATGATCCTAATTATAAAGAATTTACAAAATATGATTATGAATTAAATAGGAAAGTACCATTTATTATTTGGGCAAAAGATTTAAAGCTTAAAAAGAACATTACTACTGTAATGGGTATGTATGACATTTTACCAACTCTTGGTAATATGCTTGGAATTCATAGTGATTATGCTTTAGGACATGATGTGCTATCAACTTCTGAAAACTTTGTGGTTTTTCCAAATGGTAGCTGGATAACTAATAAAATGTATTATGATGCACAGTCTGGTGAGGGAATAATGCTTGATGAAAATGATACTATTAGTTCTGATTATATTGAGAAATATACTAAAAGAGCAGAGTCTGAAGTATCTGTATCTAATGATATAATTGTTCATGATTTAATCAAAAAAACCAAAGAAACTAAGAAAGTAATAGAGGGAGAAGAGTAATGGCAAAAAAAAGAAAGAGAAGAGTTAATAAGAAAAAAGTTTTTGTATTTATTATATTGCCTTTAATCATAATTGGAGTTATTTGTTATTTTATGTTTTTTGCTGGTGATAAAACTACTAAAATAGTTAAGCCTAAGAATACTGATACTATAAAAGGATATGATTATACATTAAGGGAAGATGCTACTAAATATTATAAAAGTTTATTTAAAGAACTTAAAAATACTTTAGAATCAGATGAGATTGATAATGATACTTATGCAGAATTAGTTGCTAAACTATTTGTTGCGGACTTTTATAATCTTAATAACAAAGTTAGTAAAAATGATGTTGGTGGTGTTCAGTTTGTTTATGAAGATTATAGAGATGATTTTACTAAGTATGCCACAAGTAGTATGTATAAAAGTGTAGAATCTAATGTATATGGTAAAAGAACACAAAAACTTCCTATTGTAAGTAATGTGTCAACTGTTAAAAATGAAAATATGTTATTTACATATGGTGATAAAACTGACGTAGAAGCTTATAATATTAGTTTTGAAATCACTTATAAAGAAGATTTAGGTTATCAAACTAAAGGTACTCTTACTTTGATTCATAATGATAAAAAACTTGAAGTTGCTGTTTTAGAAGAATAATAATTTTATATCTTGTAAAATATTTTATAAAAGTGTATAATTTTGTTAGAAGATAAAAAAAGGAGAATGAGTTATGAAAGAAGCACTAAAGAAAATAGGAAATGTTTTTAAAAATTTAGGGAGAAAGATAGCAAGTTTTGTTAGAAATCATAAGAAGTTAAGTATTATTATTTTAGTAATTATTATTGTTTTAGCAGCTGTATTTATTATTCTTTCTAGTATGAATAAAACTGATAAAGGCACTGAGACAAATAAAATTACAGCTATTACAACTAAAGGTATTGTGAAAGATGAAAGTTATGAGGGTTTATCTTTTAAAAACTTTGTACTTTTAAAAGATGATGATATGTATACTTTAACTACAGATGTAACTAATACAAGTAATAGTGAAATTAATATTAAACAAGTTAATATTAATATTAAAAATAAAGATGGTAATACAATCATTGCTTTACTTGGATATATAGGTGAAACACCAATGGCTGTAAATGAAACTAGAACAATAACTGCATCAACTCAAGTTGATTTATCTAATGCTTATTCTAAAGAAATTACAGCATATAAAGAATAATTATGTTAAATTAAAACTATA
>CAVFIJ010000073.1:0-3041 GCA_963622405.1 Bacteroidaceae bacterium
ATTATAACATAATTATTTATTATTGTTTACCATATTGTAAAATATTTACAATTTTTTCTTAAAATTATGCAATTTTAGTGTAATTGCTTACATATTCCTTCTTCTGGCTTATAAAAACAATGATTTTTATATTTTCCAGCTAGGTTTCCATCCCACCATGTTGTTTTACAATTATTACCACTTCCTGGTGCATAAAACCAAAGAGCATTAGTTGCTGGATAGTAGTATTCCCCTCTTATTACTCTATCAGCAAGGTCTTTTTCTAATGTGGTTGGACTACTATAATAAAGTGAACTATTTATACCAGAAAATCCCCCTGGTGATTGGTTTATTACTTCATCTAAGGTGTTTATGTTCTTAAATGTTAGACAGTTGGCGATGGCTCTATTTACAACAACATTACCTACCATTAGCATTCCAAGGTTGCCTTCACCAAGAGCTTCTGCACGCATTAGTCTTGCAAGCATATCTCTTTCTTTAGTTGTATATTTTACGATACTCACATTATCACCTAGAATAATATATGAATATGTAAAAAATTGTTGAATAAAAAAATTGAGTATGGTATAATTAATTCGTCTTAGGGACATAATTCAGTGGTAGAATGATGGTCTCCAAAACCATTCACGAGGGTTCGAGTCCTTCTGTCCCTGCCATTAGTTTACATTCGAATTTAAATATTTAGATTCGTTATATATACAAATTAAGATTCTATTTACGTTAGAATCTTTTTATTTTAATATTAAAAGTAATATTTTTATTAAATCGTTTGTTTTATTTCACTTTCATATAAGTGTTTATAGTTTACATTTGTTTGTAGTATCGTTTTATGATTTCCTTCTGCTTCTACTCTACCATTATTTATAAATAATATTCTATCACTATTTATTATTGTGGATAATCTATGGGCAATGATTAGTATTGTATATTCTCCTTGCATGTTTTGAATTGCTTTTTGGATTTCATATTGTGTTTCATTATCTAAACTACTTGTTGCTTCATCAAATAATATTATTTCTGTTTTTTGAACTAGTGCTCTTGCGATAGCTAGTCTTTGTTTTTGTCCCCCTGATAAAGTTATTCCTCCCTCTCCTACTACAGTATCATATTTATTTGGTAAGGTATTTATAAACTCATCTAAGCTTGCTGTTTTACATGCATTAATCATTTCTTCTTCAGTTAAGTCTTCTTTTACTAATTTAAGATTATCTTTTATAGATAAGTTAAATATATATGGGCTTTGATTTATGATGCTTATATTTCCTCTAATACTTTCTTTATCTAGTTCATTTATGTTAATTTTATCTATTAGTATTTCTCCTTTATTTACTTCATACATTTTATCAAGCAGACTAAAGATAGTGCTTTTACCCGCTCCTGATTTACCAACAAATGCGACCGTTTCATTAGCTTTTATTTTAAAGCTTATATTATTTAATATTAACTTATCGTCATAGCCAAATGATACATTTTTAAATTCAAAGTTTCCTTCTACTTTATCTAGATGTTTTTTTCCAAATTTTTCTTTGGTAAATTCTTTACTAGTTATTACGGAAAATACTCTTTTTGAAGATAAATTAAATTTCCTAATACTATTCATTAAATTATCCAAATCATACGCAAGATAAGAAAATCTATCTGAGTAATTATATATAACTAGTGCCATGGCTGCTTCTAGTGTGTTGTTATTTAAAAAGTATATAAGTAATAGAACTAATATGAATTTTAAACAATCACTTAAAAGCGAGCCTCCAAATACATAATTATCATTTGTTTTTTCCATTTTATAACGTATTTTATTTAGGCTATATATTTTTTTATCTAAGATTGTCATAAAGCTTTCTTCAGCGTTGAGCATTTTAATATCTCTTGCCCCTCTAACAATTTCACTTGTTAATCCTGTAACATTTTCTTCTTCTTCTCTTACTACTTTTTCTTTTTTTGCATATACTTTAGATTGATAAGATTTATATAAGGCAAGAATAATGGCAACTAGGACATAATATAAAAACATATATTTGTTTATATATAAGATTGACAGATATATACCTATATCTTCTATTATGCATGATATATTACTACTTAAGAAATTAAGTATTTGAGAAATATCTTTGGTATCACTATTTATTCTTTGAATAAAGACCCCTGCTGAATTTTTATCTAAACTTTTATTTTCAAGTTTTAATATTTGTTTTCCTAAATCACTTTGTAATTTTTTTGATATTTCTTGATAGATATAGTTAGAACAATATGAGGCAATTAAGTCAAAAAGGGATGCAATAGCATTAATGATTAAAATTACTAGTGCTAAATAAAAAATTTGTTCAAAGGCATTGTCTGTTATTTCTACAATTAATTTTGCACTTAATATTGGAATTATTATTCTTATAATAGCCATTGTTATACATGCAAAAGCATACGTAAATATTTTTAGTCTTTGTCCTTTGGCATATTTCCATGTTTGTTTTAAATTTTTAAATAATATTTTCACTGAGTTCACCTCTTTTTCTAAAGTATTATAGCATAAGTATAATATTCAGCAAAATTTTACTAATAAAAAAACGATTTTCACCGTTCTCATGTTAATAATTAATTTATGAATTCTGTAACATTAATTTTGCAAGTCATATTTTCATTAATTCACTTATATCATTAAAAATGTACAATAAAGTAAACAAAAAGAATCATACATATGTAGTTTCGACTTTTTATAAGTAACATTTTTAGTTTTTAAAAGTACTAGTAGATATTTAATGACTTTTCTTTGATTTTTTCTTCCATCCAAATAGGTAACATTTCATTTAAAATACCAAAACCGCTTCCCGTTTCTTTGATTTTTTTATGTTTTCTTCTTCCGTTTATTTTATATTTAATATTTTTTATACTAAGAGTTAGCTGTAATGTTTCATTATTTACTGAAAGAATTTCAACATAAATACTATCACCTATATTTACAAAATCATGAATATCATTTACATATCCATTTGATATTTCAGATATATGAATTAGTCCTGTGTAAAATTCACCAAATGAAACAAAGG
>CAVFIJ010000074.1:0-5604 GCA_963622405.1 Bacteroidaceae bacterium
ACATTTAGAATTCAAAGCATTATGTTGCTTTGGATTCTTTTTTTGTGCTATAATAACTTAAATAGAGTGGGAGGGTATTTTTAAGATGAAATGTAGTAAATGTGGACAACCAATAAATAAAAATAGTGTTTTTTGTCCTTGTTGTAATAAAAAATTAAAAAATGATAGTGAAACAACTAAAAGATTAATTTTAATATTTATAGCAGAAATTATTTTAGTTGTTTTAATTGCTTTAGGTATTAGTAGTTATTATAATAAGCATTTTAGTAATCAATATGCTTCACAAGATGAATTTGAAAAATTTGTTAATGATAAAAACTATATTTTAGAAGATGCAACACAAAGCTATGGAGGACATAGTGTTAAAACTTATGATTTTGCCACCACTAATGATGAAAATTTAGGTATCCATTATCTTGTTGCCGATAGTAATTCAAATGCTAATAAAGTTTTTAATAATTTATATCATCAAATTGAATCACAAAGGCAAAGTGGCTTTATGAATACCGTTTCAGTTGATTTAATAAATTATAATTATTATTCACTTGAAGATAGTGAAAATTATTATGTAATTATAAAAACAGATAATACAGTTTTTGCTGCTACGGGGATATCTAAATATAAAAGTGAAATTAATGCAATGGTAAAAGAGTTAGGATTTGGATATCCTGAAAGTGTTATTTATATAATTTTTAGTGTAGTTCTTTTAGTATCTGTTATCATATTTGTTACATTATGGAAAATATTTGTTAAAGCTGGCAAAAATGGTTGGCAATCTTTGATACCAATTTATAATTTCTATTGTCTATCAAAAATTGCCTTTAACAAAGGATGGTTATTCATATTAATGTTAATTACACCAATTAATTTAGTATTTATACCTATTACATGTTATAAGTTAGCAAAGGCCTTTGGAAAAAATAACACCTTTGCCATCCTTAGTATATTTTTCCCATATATAACTATGCAAATTATTGCATTTGATAATTCTAAATATATTGTTTCTAATGATATAAAAACAGATGTCCAAGCTTAGTTTTTGTTAGAATGATGGTTTGCTATTAAATCATTAATAAGCAATGTAGAATTTAGAGCAAAGTTTACTCTAAATTCTTTTTTTTTGCCATTTTTTGCCCAAAAATCAAAATATTACCAATTTATACCCAAATTAATACCAAATAAGTATTGATTTATCTTTGTCAAGTGGTAAAATGTAGTAAAATGAAACAAATTCCCAAAAATTAGTTTCATTTTTTATTTTATTAAAAGTTTAATATGTCAATAACTTAGGAAAATGTCTTAAAAAAATTTAAACATTCGCGGGAAAATTTATTCCAATTTCCTTTTGACCAGCAGAAATATTTTTATTGGTTTGTAGTCGTTTAAGTGATTATTATTTTCAAAAAATGAAAATAATAATCATTAAACTCCATTAAGGTAAAAAATATTTCTTTACTTGTCAAAATTTTTTTCGGCATAAATAGCCTATAAACATATATAGCATTATTCATGAAAAGTTGCACTTAACTTTTTAATTAATAAGTTATCACTTAAGACATTATCACAAGTTAATCATACTATGGAACACATTTTATTGCTATATATAATGATTGATTTAAAAGCTACATAAATAGTGTAGTTTTTTGTTTAAAATTAAAGTATTATGCATAAAATTTAATGGTGATATTATGTTTTTTAAAAATGTACACAAAAGGATTAAAATAATGCTTTTAATTGTTATTGCTCTTTTTATAGTTATAGTACTTAAAGTTTTTTATATTGAAGTTATTGATTATAAAAAACTAAGTAAACTTGCATCTTCACTATGGAGTAGAAATCTTCCTATTAAAGCAGATAGAGGTATTATATATGATAGAAATGGTACTATACTTGCTGATAATATAACCACTACATCTTTAGTAGTTATACCAAATCAAATTAAAAATAAAAAAGATACAGCATCTAAACTTGCCGAAATTTTAGGGGCAGACTATGATGCGATATATAAACATATTAATAAAAAAACATCTATTGAAAGAGTACATCCTGAAGGTAGAAGATTATCTTATGAAATTGCCGATAAAATAAAAGATTTAAACATTAAAGGAGTATATTTAGTTAAAGAATCACAAAGATATTATCCTTTTGATACATATATGTCACATACATTAGGTTATGTTGGTATTGATAATCAAGGATTATCAGGACTTGAACTTAAGTATGATAAATATCTAACGGGTAAAGATGGTGCTATCAAATACTTTAGTGATGCTAAAGGAAATAGACTTAATTTATCAGAAGTTTATGAAAAACCACAAAGTGGAATGAACTTAACACTTACCATTAATAAAGATATGCAAGAATCAGTTGAAAGAACTTTAAATAATGCTGTAAGTATGTATTCCCCTGACATGGCTAGTGCTATTGTAATGGATCCTAATTCTGGTGAAATACTTGCAATGACATCTAGACCTAATTTTTCTTCTAATAATTATAAAAATTATAGTACAGAAGAGATAAATAGAAATTATCCTATATGGGCAACTTATGAACCAGGGTCAACTTTCAATATTGTTACTACCGAAACCAATCACTAATTTTGCGAAATAAATGTCTAAAAATGAAAAGTTATTTCTTTAATGCGAAATAAGTTGACAAAATGAAAAAAATAATATATTATTTATATGGTGATTGAAATGATTAAAAGGGAAAATTATTTATCTAGAATAAGAGGCTTTTACGAAAGTGATCTTATCAAAATATTAGTAGGAATAAGAAGATGTGGTAAGTCAGTTATATTAGAACAAATTATTGAGGAATTAAAAGAAAGTGGATGTGATGATAATCATATCATTTATATAAATTTCGAATATATCGAATATGAAGAATTAAAAGATTATAAAAAACTTAACAAATATATAAAAAATCAATTATTAGATAAAAACAAATATTATATATTTTTAGATGAAATACAAAAAGTTGAAAATTTTGAAGAGGTTGTAAATTCATTGAGGGCCTCAATAAATAATATAAGTATTTTTATTACTGGTTCGAATAGTAAATTATTATCTCAAGAGTTATCATCGGTTTTGTCTGGTAGATATGTTTTGTTCAATATATTTCCATTATCGTATAAGGAGTTTATAGAACTTTCAAAAAAGAAACCGAAAGATGAAGAAACTTTTTGGGATTTTGTAAAATGGGGTGGTCTTCCTAATAGGTGTCAATTTGAAAATGAAAATAATATAAAGGATTATTTACATAGTGTATTTGATTCAATAATATTAAGAGATGTAGTTGATAGATTAGGATTAAAAGATACAATTTTGTTTAATTTGTTACTACAGTATATTGTTGATACTACAGGTAGAGAATTTTCTGCTGAAAATGTTATTAATTTTTTAAAAACTGAAGGTAAATCTATATCTACGGAAACTTTGTATATTTATCTTGATGCTTTATGTAAAGCTTTAATAATAAGAAAAATATATAGATATGATATACATGGAAGAGCAATACTAAAAACATTAAATAAATATTATATGACTGATTTAGGAATAGCACAAATAAAAAATAATGATTTTGAAATAAATAAAAGTTTTGCAATTGAAAACGTTGTTTATAATGAACTTTTACAAAGAGGATATGATGTATATATAGGAAAAACCAAAGATGGAGAAGTAGATTTTATTGCAACTAAAGATAATGTCAAAGAATATTACCAAGTAGCATATTTGCTTGCAAATAACGATGTTATAGAAAGAGAATTTGGAGCATTTAAAGTAATAGATGATAATTATCCAAAGTATGTTCTTTCACTTGATAAAACGGATTTCTCACGGAATGGTATTATTCATAAAAATATTATTGATTGGTTATTAGAAAATAATAACATCTAAAGTATTATTTTGCTTGAATTGTAATATTAAAATAATTGGTAGAATACACTTCCATTAGTGGAGGTGTATTTTATTGTATAAAACTCCAAGAATAACAATACTTGAATATGAACTTATAATAAATAAAAAATTATATGACCAAGGTGTAATTACTGAACAACAATATGATGAAGTTTGTAAAATGATTTATGAGAAAATTAATCGTTGTAGTAAAGAGGTAAAAAGTTGCTAAGGAGGTAGATTATGAGATTTTATAAAGTAAGAGAAGAAATCTTAAAAGGCAAAAACATTGCCGAACTACCTTTAAGGGTTACTTTTTATGCCCGTGTTTCTACTGAAAGTGATGAACAATTAAACTCTTTAGATAATCAAATTTCTTTTTTTAAAAACTTTATAAAGTCAAATAAAAATTGGACTTATGTTAATGGTTACATAGATGAAGGTATTAGTGGTAGCACTGTTAAAAAGAGAAAAAAATTTTTACAAATGATTGATGATGCTAAATCTAGTTATTTTGATTTAATAGTTACGAAAGAAGTATCTAGATTTTCTAGAAATTTATCTGATAGTATTAAATATACACAAGAATTACTTGCAAGTGATGTTGGTGTATATTTTCAGTCAAACGGGATAAATACTTATGATCCAAATTCTGAGTTTATACTTAATATGATGGGAAGCGTTGCACAAGAAGAAGTCAAAAGACTTTCTTCTCGTGTCAAATGGGGACATAAGGAAGCAATTAAAAAAGGAAGAGTTTTAGGTTCTAATTCAATTACTGGATATAAAAAAGATGATGCTAAATTAGTAATTGTAGAAGAAGAAGCAAAAAAAATAAGAAAAATTTTTGAGTTATATGCTACTGGTAAATATGGTTTTTATAAATTAGCAATGGAATTACATAAGCAAGGTATAAACAATTCTAAAGGAAATATCTATGATAAAGATACATTAAAAAGGATTGTACAGAATCCTAAATATAAAGGCTTTTATCGCGGACATACTACTGAAACGATTGATTATAGAACTAAACAAAGAGTTTATATACCAATAGAACAGCAAATAATATATAAAGATGATAAAGTTCCAGCCATTGTTAGTGAAGAACTATGGAATCGTGCAAATGAGATATTAGACAGCAAAAGTACACTAATGAAAGCAGGTAATGGCAATGCTAAAAGATGTGAGAGAAAATATTGTTATACTACAAAAATATTTTGTGGTGAACACAATGTAACTTATCAAAGAATGACAAATAAAAGAAAACAAACGAAGCCTAGATGGGCTTGTGGTAATTATGTAAAATATAGACTAGATGCTTGTGAAAGTCCAATAATTGCAGAAAAGGATTTGAATAATATTTTTGTAAGTTTAATGGAACAAGTATTTAATAATAAAAATGAAATTATAAAAGAAATGTTAAATTATTATTCTAATTTAAAAATAGATAACAATTATCAATTTGAAATTTCAAAATTAAAAAATGAAATCAAAACTATTGAAACAAAAAAAGAAAAATTATCAGAATTAAATATTGACGGTAGTATTAATAACCTTGAATTTAAAGAAAGAAATGATAAGTATAATGAAGATATATCATCTTTAAATATAAAAACTCTTAAAATAGAACAAGAAAGAAAGATTATGTCTGATAGTTTTGGCAATATCGATATTATTGAAGATGCTATTAAAAAGCAGGCTACCT